>CACZQS010000124.1 GCA_902783325.1 uncultured Lachnospiraceae bacterium | reverse complement strand
TTCTTCATGACATCCCGCAGGCTTTTGACGCCGCGCTCCAGGTCGGCGATGTCGCACAGGGATATACCGGAATCAATGTTCCGCATAGCGTAGATAATCCGGTCGATCTTAGGGTTCTTCAGGTTCGCTTTATTCCAGTAATCTACCAGGAGATCTGTCTTTCCATAGCGAAGAAATGCCCTTGTTCCGGACAGAAGCTCGGAGATATGATACTTCATGGTCTGATCCTGAAGCTCATGGAAAGGCATATCGAGAACAGGCGTCTCCGCTATTACCCGAAAGATACTGACCTGCATTTCCGGAACAAGTGTGCACAGCTGCATCGCGTTGATCAGATCAAACATTCCGGCGGCCTGACCGTTCTGGATGCAGATAATTAATTCCATGGTGTCGGGGACGCCGTCATCGTACTCTAAACTGCTGAAAACCTCCAATAACTGATAGAGGGCGGAAAGAGATTCTTTTCCTGTTACGCGGAGATAGCGGAAACGGACTGCTCTGTTCTTTTCCAGCGGATCCAGCTTCAACGTCGCTTTGAGTTCCCGGTAAAGATAATGGGCGATCCATTTTAAATAGCGCTCAAGGTCTTCATCAGGATCTGAGAGCCATGCAGGCAGTGCCTCCGCAAATTCCGCAAGAAGAGCTGAATTATCATTCAGGTAGTGCAGATAATGGCTGAACTTTTTCTGATCCGCAGACTCAACTCTGTCGTTGAAAAAACGAAGAAGGAAAGACACCGTCTCTTTCTGTTCTTCTGCGCTTAGCAGATCATTGAAGTCCGCTTCTTCCAGACTGATTCCGTCAAAGAACTGTATGAGCCGGTACTGCAGGGCGCCGTATCCGGAAGCTTCTCCCAGATCGGAAGGAAACAGTCTCTGGCTTCGAAGGAGAGGGGCGGATTCTGCTGCCTCCGGCTGCTTCAGTTCCTCTGTACCCAGAACAATAATCTCTTCGATCTGATACGTTGAGAGGGCATACTTGCAGCATGCTTCTTCCGGCATGACCGCTTCACAATAAAGCTGCTTATCGTTAATGTCTTTTGCAAAGTAATAGGACGGCTCTGTGCCTGAGGCAACCAGGGGTAAAGTCGTGATCAGTATTCTGTGCAGCATCTTATTTCTTCCTCTTTATATTCTGTATTCGAAATTGGGGAAAACAGGCAGGTGATGCCCAAAGAACACTATACCATGGCTAATGCGTTCCGGACAACTGACAATATACCGTAATTGTGATATCATATCAGGAAATTCATTGCACATTTTTGTCCCGGAGGAAAAAAGTGAAGACCATAAAGGAAAGAAAAGAAGAGGCAAAAGCCTATAGAAAGCAGACATCCCGCAGTGATCTGGGACTGTGGAAGGTTGAACCCCGCCGCTCTGCTGCCGTGCAGCTGCTTCTTGCGCAGGAAGAAACGAGAGTGAAGGAACTGATTCCTTTAAGACGTGAACGGATGGCTGTATCCCCTTTCAGTTTTTTCAGAGGCTCCGCCGTGATTCAGGCCCATGACCTCAGCATTTCGCCCGGAACCGGCTTTTATGTACAGGCCTGCGGTGACGCGCATATTTCGAATTTCGGCATTTTTGCCTCTCCGGAGCGGCGGCTGGTTTTTGATATCAACGACTTTGATGAGACGCTGCCTGCTCCTTTTGAAGCGGACGTCAAGCGCCTTGCTGCCAGCATTGAAATCTGCGGGAGGCAAAGGAATTTTACAAAAGAGCAGCGCGCCGACGCCGTCTTTGCAGCAGCAGCCTTATATCGGAAGACCATGTGGGAATGCTCCGATATGGGCAACATGGAGATCTGGTACAAGCATCTGGATGTCGAGAAATTACTTGAAAATAACACATACGTCTCTGACAAGAAACAGCTCAAGCTGATGCATGAGACCATCAGCAGGGCTTTATCGAAAACCAGTGACAAAGCATTTAAAAAACTTACGGAGACTGTGGACGGAAAGATACGGATCAAGAGCGACCCGCCTCTCATCGTTCCGATCCGCGACCTGTTCGGAGAGGAGAAGAAGCGCTATGCGTTCCGCTACAATGTAGACAAGGCGCTGGAGCTGTATAAGGAGTCCCTTCCCTCAGACAGGAAGATACTCATAGATCAGTACGAGCCGGTGGAAATGGCGCATAAGGTTGTCGGTGTCGGGAGCGTCGGACGGCAGGCCTGGATCCTTGTTATGCTGGGGCGTGAAAACGGAGATCCGCTGATACTTCAGATCAAGGAAGCGGAAAAATCGGTTCTTGAGCCATATTACGGCTCAAGCGCATATGTGAAATGCGGGCAGCGCGTCGTTGAAGGGCAGCGGGCCATCCAGACAGCAGGCGATATTCTGCTCGGCTACGTAAGATTTGAGCGATCGGACGGAAGAGTGAATGACTGTTATGTGCGTCAGCTCTGGGATGCCAAAGGTTCTTTTGACGTGGATACAATCTCACTGGAAGGGTACAACGGACTTTCGATGATGTGCGCCTGGACATTGGCTCATGCCCACGCAAAAACCGGAGACCGGCACATGATCGCCGCTTATCTGGGAAAGGGAGAAGCCTTTGAGAATGCGATGGTCAGATATGCTTATGCATATGCGGATCAGAATGAGGCGGATTATGAGATGTTTTTGAAGCTGTGAAGAGTAACAGCGATTT
>CACZQS010000123.1 GCA_902783325.1 uncultured Lachnospiraceae bacterium | reverse complement strand
TTACGGCGAAGCAAGCCGGTTCCGGAATGCCGGTAAGGATTGTGTGTAAAGAGACAAAGAGACGTATGGCTCTTCACTCACCGGATCGGGCGGAAAACCCACCAGATCCCGCCGTCTCCGAGATTCGATCCCAGATAGTTTCTCAAATAAATCTCCGAGCCGGTCTGGTCGCCGGGTCTGCTGCGTCCGTACTCAACCTTGGACTCATTGCAGGTAGCCTGCACCAGACAGTGGTTGTTTGTGATCATGGCAGTGTGATTCATCCCTGCCGTCACCACGACGTCGCCCGGCTTCAGGATCCCTCTGCTGCAATTCGACTTCCTGAACGCAGAGGAAATGTCACGGAACTTCGTGCTGTGCTTCAACACCTTCACGACGTTTCTCGAGCTGAAGCCGACAAATGGTTTCTTCAGGAATCTCACAGAAGTCGTGTATCCTTTTTCAAAAGCGTTCTTCCGCATGCTGTAGAAATCGAATAATTCGAAAGCCATGGCTAAAACCGTGGAGCATGAGTAGTCTCCTTTCTTGCCCCAGCGCGGCCATCTGAGCGAGCAGCCGTCCTTGGCCGCTTCTCCTTCCGTGCTGTACCCGTGCCTGTTGTCACAGGCGACAGCCTCGGCCCACGCCACCGCCTTGCGAATCTTTTTGCTCTCAGTGCCAAGATCCGGCCATGCGATCTTCTTCTCCATGGCATCGTACACATACCACTGCCCCCGGTTCGCGCCGCTGACCTTCCGTATGCGTCTCACCGCACTGTCAAGACTGGCGTATTTCCCAAGCGTATTATACTGATTATCATAATGGTGGTTGCATGTCACAATATACCGTTTCGCGGGCGCGCTCGTCCCGGAAGAATCGGCAGAGACATTTGCGAAAAGGAATAGAAAGGACGCCAAAATGGCGATTACTGCGAATATAAATCTGGACTTCATCAGTCTTTCTCCTGCGTATCAGATTGCAATCAGGAACAGCAGTATTTGCATGATCGCTCAATTATTCTAACACACAGGCACTGTCCACACAACAGGTACACCAAAACTGGAACAGATAAAACAATTAGGTCCTGCGCTCCGGCTAATTATCCCATAATTTAAATATTTTACATCAAATTCTCAAAAAACACCAGTCTTATTTATAAATTTAATATCATTTATTCTGTATTCACCCAACGAGGAAAGGAGGAGAAAGATGAAATCAAAGCTGATCCCGGAAAAAAATCCGCCGGTGCTGCCGCCGGACATCCAAGTACTGAAAATCGGGCACACGCTGCCGCCCGACCCATTAAAGCAGCTCCGCGTCGCCGCCTATTGCCGCGTCTCGACAGACATGGATATCCAAAAATCCTCTCTGGAAGGCCAGCGGCGCTACTACACCGGACAGATCCAGGCAAACCCCGACTGGTCTCTGGCCGGTATCTACTGCGAACAGGGAGTGAGCGCCACCGGCAAAGAAAAACAGCCGGAGCTGGAGCGCCTCCTCGCGGATTGCCGCGACGGCAGGATCGACCTGGTCCTCACAAAATCGATCTCGCGCCTCGCCAGAAATGTCGAAGAATGCCTGACCATCATCCGGGAGCTCGTCTCTCTCGGGGTCGCATTCCGCATCGAGAAGGAGCACATCGATTCGGAATCGATGCAGACCGAACTCCTGCTGACTATTCTTGCGGCCTTTGCGGAAGCCGAGTCGAGATCCATCTCCGCGAACGTCCGGTGGGGAATCCAAAAACAGTTCCGGGACGGGACATACCCCATCTCCAGGCCGCCCTTCGGTTACCGCATGGATCACGGCACTGTCGTCATCGTCAGGGAGCAGGCCGCCATCATCCAGAGAATCTTTATGCAGACCCTGTCCGGTTCCGGGACCAACACCATAGCCGCTCAGCTGAACGACGAAAAAATCCCCTCCGCTCTCGGCGGATTCTGGCGAAAAGGATCCATTCTTTCCACCCTTCGAAATCCATTCTACTGCGGCGACATACTCTTCCAGAAAACCTATACCGACGAACATTTCCACCAAAGAAAAAATAAAGGCGAAAAAAATCAGTACCTCATAGAGGACCACCACGCCCCCATCATACCCAGAGAAGTCTTCCGTCTCGCGGGCGAGATGGTCCGCCAGCACGGAAAAGATCTGGGCAACACCGGCACAAATCGAAACCGCTACGCTCTCTCCGGAAAACTGATCTGCGCGCACTGCCGCTCAAAACTTGCGAGGACAGGCGGCCCGAAGTACCGCTGTTCAAAGCGTGCCGAGCACCTCTGTTCTCTCCCGGATATCTATGAGGAGGACGTGACGAACAGCTTCACGACAGCTATGAACAAACTGAGCTTCCTGGAAAGCGAGCTGTCCCCTCTTGAGGATGCCCTCTCCCTGATCCCCCACCGCACGCAGCAGTATAAGGACATCGACGCTCTGAAGAACTATCTGGCAGGACGCGGAATTCGCCATATTTATACGAAAGAAGACGAATCTGCTCTGGCGGCATTTGTGTCCGACATCACCATCTATTCCCGCTGCCGCTTTGAATTCCGTCTCAAATGCGGGCTGATCCTCGAGGAAGCCTCCACCGCAAGAAAAGAGCAGGCCGGAAAACGGCACGGAAGGAGCATCAGCGATCCGCGCCGGGAAAGGAGGCAGGATGGCACACATTCCATTCGGGTACCGCATTGAGCGCGGCGTCGCCCGGGTCCATCCCCGCGAAAAGCAGCAGCTCGAAGCTTTATACACCGCATTTATCCACGGCGGGACCTATGCGGAAAGCCTCGAAAGGAGCGGCATAGAGCGCTCCTTAAGCTCCGCCCGCCGTCTCCTTGAAAATGAGACCTACCGGGGAACGGACTTTTACCCGAGGCTTCTCGAAGACAGTCTGATCGACGCGGCGAAGGCGGAAATCGCAAAGAGAGAAGTCCCGCACCGCTCAGGCTGGAAGAGCCGCGAGAGGATTTTTGTCAAGACAGAATTTGCCCTTCCTCTCCCGCCGGCTCCCATCCCCGAAGAAAACATGCTGGAGTATATTTCCAGACTGTATGCCTCGCTTACCGCCATTTCCTAAAAACATCAGACCAATAATCGCAGCAGCGACACATCCACAGCAGACTATGGAAAGGAGCTACCTGTGCAGAGTGTAAAAGTAATCAAAGCCAGACAGCCGGATCCCTTCCGGTCAGAAAAGAAAAAGGAAACAATCCTCCGCGTTGCCGCTTACTGCCGTGTCTCCACGGACGCGGAGGAACAGGAGAATTCCTATGTGGCCCAGCAGGCCCATTACAGAGATATGATTGCCCAAAAAGCGGAATGGACACTGGCCGGCATCTACGCCGATGAGGGAATTACGGGAACGTCCGCGGCGAAGCGGCCGCAGTTCCAAAAGATGATCCGCGACTGCGAGGCCGGACAGATCGACCTGGTCCTCACAAAATCCATCTCCCGCTTCTCCCGCAACACCGTCGACTGCCTTCGATACATACGCGCTCTCAAAGACCTGGAAATCCCGGTGCTCTTTGAAAAAGAAGGCATCAACACTATGGATTCCTCCGGCGAAGTGCTGCTCACGATCCTCGCCTCTCTCTCGCAGCAGGAATCCGCGTCCATGTCGGAAAATGTCCGTCTCGGCCATGTATACAATTTCCAGCAGGGCAAGGGCATGCTGAACCCCAAGTATTTCATGGGTTACGACCGGGGTGACGAGCCCCACAAGATGGTAATTAATCCTCAGCAGGCCATCGTCGTCCGCCGCATCTTCCGCGCCTATCTGGAAGGCTTTTCCCCCTGGATGATCGCGAGGCAGCTGAATGCAGAAGGTATCCCAACCGCCACCGGCCATGGAAAATGGTACGACTCGACCATCACCAACATCCTCGGCAACGAGAAGCACTGCGGCGACCTGCTGATGCAGAAATACTACACGAAGGATTTCCTCACGCACCGCGTCGTCCGCAACGACGGCCGGCGGACACAATACTTCGTAGCAAATGATCACGAGCCGATCGTCCCGAAGGACATCCACCTGCTCGTCCAGGGCGAGCTCAAGCGGCGCTCCACCGACAAGCACGATCCGGCAAAGGTCCGCTTCGGCAGCACGAACACCCTGAACGGCAGAGTGTTCTGCGGGAAATGCGGCCGCAAGATGAAGCGCTTCCTCCGCTCCGGCGACGCCACGGACTGGCGCTGTGAAGGCCGCTGCCTCGTGCCGGAAGGAACCGAAGGAAGGTGTGATCTCCCAAACATCAAAGAGACGGAAATCACGAAGGCCGTTCTCTCCGCCTTCAACGACCTCCGTGGAAAACGCGAGAAGCTGATCCGCATGGAGGAGCGGATCCACAGCGGTGAAATCAAACGAATCGATGCCCTTCTTGAATCGCTGGCCGAACAGAAAAACTGGATGGAATCCCTCCGGGAAACCCGCGAAGCCTCCTCTTCTTCTGAACCCGCCGATGACCAGCTTCAGCTTGCCCTCCGTGACGCCGCCGCAAAAGAGAACCGCCTCCGTTACGAGCGAGCCGGGGCAGTCTGCCGGGCGGTTCAGGTGAAGATCCTCCTGGAATTCGTCACGACGATGCTGAAGGGCGCCGCCCCCGAGCCCGACGACGGCGGCCCCTGCTCCGACACAGATGACTTCTTCAGAAGAACCGCCTACATCCCCCCGAAGCACGTCCTCGACGAAACAGGCCGCATGGTCCGGTACGACAACACCCTTGCGGTCCGCTATCTGGATCGCATCGAGGTTCAGGAAGATACAATTCTGGTGAAGTTCAAGGCGGGGCTTGAAGTCAGGGTGATTATGTAAACAAATATGACAGTGGGGACAGTCCCCTTTGTCATATTTGTTTACATAAAATTTCGACACTTATCCGAATCCTCATTTTTGCAAAGTCATAACACAAGTGCAAGATGCAGCACCGACCCAAAACCGGGTCGGTGTATTTTTATGGATTCTTATGAGATGGTTCTGAGCGGAAACTCCGACGCATTGGATTTATGAACAGATTTCAAGGGAAACTAACCTGCAATCGTCCAAATACGGCAAAACGGGCACTACAGAAAAGATCTCCACTGCTTTCTGATCATATTGCTTAAATGTTGGCAATTCCGTACCATGAGCAGGAATCATACTGCAAATAATCTCTTATTTGCACTATCGTCAATGATGGATTTTTGAGCCTTGGCAATATGACAAGTAGTGAGAAAGAAACTTGCTGTTTTACTTGCGGCAACATTAGCTCTGGGCTCCATCAGCTTCCCGGCCTATGCGGCAGACGAAGCCGATTACGATTCCGT
>CACZQS010000122.1 GCA_902783325.1 uncultured Lachnospiraceae bacterium | reverse complement strand
CGCTTCACCTTCTGGGATGTCGTCTTTTCGAAGGGATTGTCGCGCAAGCGCAGGCGGAGAATTCTCTTAGACGGAGCCACGGCGCGATTGATCTCCTCCACCTTTTTGCGGAATAGCTTCTCCGCTTTATCCTTGTACTCGGGAACCGGATACACCTCGGCAGTAATCTGCTCTTCCTCGGAATAGACCATCACGTCCTGCAGCCACTCCAGGCCGGCGAATTTGTTTTCCAGCTCCTCCGGAGAGACATTCTCGCCGTTGCTCAGGATGATCAGGTTCTTTTTCCGGCCGGTGAGATAGACCCGGTTGTCCTCAACATAGCCGAGGTCGCCGGTTTTCAGCCAGCCGTCCTCCGTGAACATCTCCTTCGTGGCGGCTTCATTTTTATAATAGCCGAGCATGACGGACGGGCTCTTGACAAGGATCTCCCCGTCTTCGATCTTAACGGTGCAGCCCTTCACGATGAGTCCCACCTCGTCCCCGATGGTGGGAGACGCCTCGGAGGAGGAGCAGATGCGCGGGGACACCTCGGTCATCCCGTAGCCCTGCAGCAGCTGTATGCCCATCTTCTTGTATGCTTTTCTGAGCTCGGGCGGAAGGTAGGCGCCTCCGCAGAAAATCACCTTAAGCTTCTTTCCGAACACGGACTCCCCGATGAGACGCATGGGAATCAGCGGTTTCATCTTGTGGGCGGCATGAATCTTGCGGTAGATGATGTCTGCGATCATGGGCACCACGAGAATCTTTGTGGGCTCAAACAGTTTTACGTTCTGCTGGATGCGGATCAGGGAGTCGTTGATGCAGACTGTAACTCCGTATCTGAGCGCCAGCAGGTAATCACAGGTCAGACAGTAGGCATGATGGATCGGAAGCACGGACAGAATCACATCACCAGGATCCGCCTCGTCCTCACAGCACAGCGCATTGTCGATCAGATTCCCGTGCGACAGCATCACGCCCTTGCTCTTGCCGGTAGTGCCGGAAGTAAAAAGAATTGCGGCACATGTATCCGGGTCAAGCGGGGTAAGGTCAGCCGGTTCAAAGGTCTCCAGAATTGAGGAAAAGTTCTGTTCGCCGTCATCCGACAGGCAGATGCTGTGTGTGATCTGCGGACAGAATTTTTCCAGCTCCTCCACGACGGGTTTAAACTTACCCGCATAGAAAAGAATCGTTACGTCCGCCCTGTTCAGATGGTCATAGATGTCCTCCGACGGCAGCTGCGGATCGATGGGGACCGCCACGTTCCCGGAGACGGACGTCCCGAGAAGGCAGGTGAGATAAGCGATGCTGCTGGTCCCAAGAAGGGCCGCATGGACCGTCCCGCTGCCTGCCTGTTTATTGATAAATGCAGCAACGCGGCGGATATCCCCGTAAAAGTCCGAAAAGCTTTTTTCGCGGATTCCGTCTTTTGTCTTTTCCTTCAGGTACGCCTTGGTCTGATAGGATTCGGCGGCAAATAACGTCAGGTCTGCCAGTGTTTTTATTTCGTCGGTTCTCATTATTTTACCTGCTTTGATTTAATATACGCGATGACATCACCGATCGTGCGAATCTCGGTCAGCTCCGCCTCATCTACTGTAATTCCAAACTGCTCTTCCAGATCGCCCATGAGGCTCATGAGCGCATAAGAGGACAGGCCCAGGTCTTCCACCAGGCGGGAATCCTCTGTGATTTCATCCGGTTCGGTCTCGACATACTGCGCCAGGACTTCTTTAATCTTTTCCAGCATCTTATTATCCTCCTTTGTTCAGATCCAATCCAGAATCTCGCCGATCGTTCTTGAGGGATCCTCAATCCCGTAGAACATCACCCTGCACATATAGAAATACAGTTTCTCCAGCTCATCTTCGGACACGCAGTTTTTCTGGTACTCGAAGTTGAATTCAAAGCCGTTGTCAATGGAGCGGTGCATGACCGTCACATAGATATTCTGCATGGCGACGCCGTTGCTGTACCACCTGCTTTTGAAATTGATGTCCGGAAGATCCTTGCCCTTCATACTTTGTACAGAGAGCGGCTGATAGGTGAGCGTCGTGCACTCATAAGTCGTTCCCTGCGGGAGGCCGTAGTGGGCTCCGATCTCACCCATCAGGGCAAGCGGATCATAGTTGGCATGGCGGAGCAGAGCGTTCTCCTTGGCCTGTACGATGCGGAGAGCATCCATGAAGGTGGTTTCCGGCGGAATAATCGTGCGCAGGGGATAGAAGTGAATCCTCGTGCCGCCGGACTGGCGCTCGAGCAGGGTGCCTCTGCGGGCCACCGCATTCTTCACACTGACATCGCTGACATTGCCGGAAAAATGGGAGAATACCGTGCGGAGCGTGAGCAGAAGGAGAGATGCCACGGGGACGTGATTCTCCGTGCAGAACTTCAGGAGCCGGTCTGAGGGCTCCTTCTCCAGGTCATAGACCTTGATGGCCGCCTCAATATCCCCATAGTTAAAGGCGCCGCGAAGCTCGGGCATCTTCAGCAGGTCCCGCGCCTCCTGCAGGCGGTTCCTGGCGCTGAAATTGGTGTAGATGGGCTCGGGCTGCTCCATTTCCTTAAGCCAGAACTCATGATCCTTCTGCATGGCTTTGCTGTTGTTCTCATAGGCCAGATCAAGCTTCAGCTGTTCCAGATAGCTGCGCGGATCCTTGGGAGGATCGATGTGCTCTTCCGGAAATGCCTTCGAGCAGTAAAGCTGCAGCACATAGCTGTAGAATCCGATGATGGACGAGGAGTCCATGGTCATATGATGGATCTTCATGTAGATGCCGGTGTAGTGGTCGGGCATGCGGATCATCTTTATCTCGCTCATGGGATTCCCGTTCATCTCGATCGGGATGCGGCTCCATCTGAGCATCTCCTCGTGGGCGTCCTCCTCCTTCCAGTCCCGGAAATCCACTACGGGGATGTCCCTGTCCTCGGTGGGAACCAGATACTGGACCAGCTGGCCCTCCTCATCGGTGTGGAAACGGAGGCGCATGGCCTCGAACTTCTCATATCCCTGGTAAATACATTCCTTCAGCACGTCGAAGTCAACCTGGTCGTACTGAAGATAGAAGCCTGTGCAGATGCTGAGCAGTTCCTTGCGGTTGCAGGCACTTACCGTGTAAAAGTGAATCCTCTGCGCCGCTGTCAATGGATAGGTCTGTACGACCGCCCCGTTGATATTGAGTTCCTTCATAGACACCTCCTTAGTTGCATGCTTGATAGAATCCGTTGTGTTGTTGACAGCTGTCATTAAAATAAAGGGGGTTAAAGGGTGACGTACATCTTATTTAAGCATTTCTTCCAGAAACGCTTTTTCCGTGGCTTCGTAGAGCTCCGTGTTTTCAAACACACTGGAGCCGTGACCGGCGTTCTCCACGATGAGCAGCTTTTTCGGTGACCGGCAGACTGCATAATTCTCATAACTCATTTTTGTGGGAACAAATTTGTCCTCCGCGCCGTGTATGAACAGGACGGGAACCGTCGTGTTGCAGCGAAGGGCATCCCTGGTGGAATACTCGTCAAAGCTGTAGCCTGCAAGCTTCTTCGACATCACGCCGTTGATCTGCATGATCGGAAATGACGGCACATGGTAGTTCTTCTTCATGACATGGGAAAAGATCTCGGCCGGGGATGTATAGGCGCAGTCCGCGATGACCGCACTGACGGATTCGCGGATCTCCGGAAGACCGAGAGTCATCAGAACCGTCGCAGCTCCCATGGAGGTGCCGTGGAGCACAATCCTGGTATTGTCCCCGAAACGCGCTCTTGCGTACTTCACCCATCTTAAGGTATCAAAGCGGTCGAGGATTCCAAAGCCCACGTATTTCCCTTCCGATTCGCCGTGCGCGCGAAGATCCAGCATCATCACCTCATATCCCAGATCATGGAAGAACTTTGCGTGTGTGCTGTTGTCCATGGCCTTGCTCGTAAAGCCGTGGTGAAGGATCACCAGGCGGTCGGACTTTTCTTCAGCGGCCAGGTACAGGGCGTGAAGACGGAGACCGTCACGGGATGTGATGTAAATGTTCTCAAGAGTCTGCTTCTCCATCCACTCCCCTACCGGAGCCATCCTGACCACATACTCCTGCATCTTTTCAGGATCCGCAAATTCCTCTATGATGTCGTCGCTGGTTTCCTCGGGTCTCGGCAGGGTCCTTTTAAACAGCATGACCGATCCGATACAGCTTGCTGCCGCGGCCCCGGCCGCGCCGACTGCAACTGCGACTTCCGCTACTTGTTCTTTATTCATGCATATACCTCACTTGATGATGTCTTATTTTGCTTCCGCTTCAGCCGCCCCGGAATCTGTATCTTCGTACAGCGTATTCTCTTCCCCTTCCCCGTATGCGGCCTGAATCAGAAGGGCGGTGACTTCTTTTGCAATCTTTCCGGCTCCGGGAACAGGCAGTTTGCCGGCGATGTACCCGACGCCGACAGGCAGCCCTTCCCTGATGATGATCGTCGACATGATGACGGCATACTCCGGAAGGGTGATGGTTCCATGTGCGTACTGATACCCGTAAACAGTGGCCCCGACAAGAATGTCCTTGATAATCTGTATTCCTTCCCTGCTGATCTCGTCTCCGAACATTCCCCTCGTCCAGGCAGTGTCGACAGCTTTATCGATTGCCTGCCGGGCTCTTTCGGCATTCTCCGGCTCTTCAAGATGCAGCCCCTCCACAGCCTTATCGGCCAGATCGACCAGCTCCGCTCCGTGTTCCTTAATCGCATCCATGGCCTGCGACACCGCATCCGACGCTGTCTTCGCGCCTTCGGCAGCCATATTCACGATATTCCCGGCCCCGTCGACAACAACATTGGCAGCTCCGTCAAATGCGGACATGGCCTGGTCGGCCAGTTTCTTCGATTGTTCGGCGATATCCCGGGAAACGGAGGCAGCCGCATCCATAGTGTCCTGAGCAGCCTTTTCCACGTCGGCTGCCGCTGAGGAAACAAAATCAATGACATTTTCAAGTAATCCGGTGCTTTCCGCATCGGAATCTGTTTCGTCGGCAGATACAGGCGCTGCGATCAGTACCGCACACAGCAGAAGTGAAATGATTTTTTTCATAAACCGCAATCCTCCCATGTAAAATTCTTTTTATATCATTGATTAAAATTTTATCCTATGTGAAGCCGATATACAACATTGCAATCAATCTTCCTGCGACGCTGTTGACTTTCCCCGCTCTTAGACCGATGATAGGGAAAGACGGCAGCAAATGAGACAGTCACCGGAATCATTCCCACGGAGTACCGATATGAAGGCAGCAGTCATTACAGGAGCTTCAAGCGGACTCGGCAAAGAGTACGTTCTTGAAATCAACAGGAAAGAACATGATATTGATGAGATCTGGGCGATCGCCAGAAGACAGGACCGGCTTAAGGAGCTGAAAGAACGTTCCCGCATCCCGGTTCGCTGCTTCCCCCTGGATCTTACCGATCCGCAGAACCTGCAGGTGATAAAGCAGGAACTGGAGAGACTGCACCCGGTTGTCTCCATACTGATCAATGCTGCAGGCTTCGGCAAAATCGGCGATTATACCTCAGTCGGCATTGAGGAAAGCCGGAGGATGATCGACCTGAACTGCAAAGCCGCCGTTGACCTGACCTATCTGTGCCTCCCTTATATGAAACGCGGAAGCCGGATCATGCAGATCTGTTCCACCGCAGCCTTCCAGCCGTTTCAGCACCTGAATATCTACGCGGCGTCCAAGGCGTTCCTGTACCGCTTCTCCCGGGCCCTTCGCGTCGAGCTCTTCCCGAGGGGGATCAAAGTCACAGCCGTCTGCCCGTATTGGATCAGGGATACCGAATTCATACCTGTCGCCAGTACCACTGAGGGAGAGAAGAAGTCCATCCGGCATTTCCCCCTTGCATCAAAAACGTCTTCCGTTGTGCGGATTTCCTACTTCACAAGCAGACTGGGATTTCCTGTCTCCACGCCGGGAATCATGTGTTCCGTTCACTGGATCGCCGGAAAAATTCTGCCTTCCGACCTGCTGATGGCAATATGGGCCATACTGCGCCGGGTTTAGAGGCTCACCAGGCGAGAAAATCCACTTTCTCAAGCAGGACTTCTATTTTTTCCATACAGCGTTCTATGTCTGACCGGTCATTTTCTTATCTTTGATCCGGGCATGATCCGGCATCAATGGACCAATAATACCCCCGCATAAATCATAAAAATGATCTGTCGGGGGTACTAGTATATTGACGCTGCAGCGTATTGCCGTTTTCGTGACGGGTCCCTTGGACCGGTCAGCCAAACTGCGAATTGTAGATCTCGCTGTACAGACCGCCCAGCTTCATCAGGGAGTCGTGGTTGCCGGTCTCTACGATGTTGCCGTCCTTCATGACGAAGATCAGGTCGGCGTTCTTGATGGTAGAAAGTCTGTGAGCAATGACGAAGCTTGTTCTGCCGCTTGTCAGATTGTCCATGGCTTTCTGAATCAGGATCTCTGTTCTTGTGTCGACGTTACTTGTCGCTTCGTCGAGAATCAGCATCGGAGCATTCTCCGTCATGGCTCTCGCGATCGTGACGAGCTGTTTCTGTCCGGCGGAGAGAGCGCTCTCTTTCTGAATCTCCGTGTCAAGGCCCTGAGGCAGTGTGGATACAAAGTGGCTTAAGTTTGTCTCTTCAAGAATTCCTTTCAGTCTGTTCTCATCCACATTCTGCAGATTGTAGACGATGTTCTCTCTGAGCGTGCCGTTGATCACCCAGGTCTCCTGCAGGATCATGCCGAAGATATCTCTCAGCTCGTGACGCGACATATCCTTGATCGACACACCGTCTACGAGGATATCACCGCTTGTGATCTCATAGAAACGCATAAGCAGATTGACGAGAGTCGTCTTGCCGGCGCCCGTAGGTCCGATGATCGCCACCTTCATGCCGGGCTGAATCTTGCCGGAGAAGTTCGTGATGGTGAGCTTCTTCGGATCATAGCCGAAGCACACATCCTTGAATTCCACTTCGCCGCGGATCTTGCTGTGGTCGAGAAGCATCTTCTTGTCGCTGTCATCATCAAGCTCTTCGAGCTCAAGGAAGTTAAATACTCTGTTGCATGCAGCCGTTCCGAGCTGAATGGTGCTGCTCGCCTGACCGATCTGTGCCAGAGGCTCCTGGAACAGCGATACGTATACGAGGAAGCCCGTGATGATGCCGATGTCGGCGATGGAGCCATTTGAAAAGAGAAGGCCCGCTACAATCAGAACCGCCGCATAGGTGATATAGGAAACAAAGGACATAGCCGGCTCAATAAGGCTGCCGACACCCTGAGATTTATAGAGAATCGATCCGAACAGGGTATTCTTCTCTTTGAATTCCCCGACCTTTCTGCTCTCGGCATTGAAGGCCTTGATCACGAGCTGGCCGGAATAATTTTCTTCTACAGTGGCGTTCACTTCACCGAGAATAATCTGGTTCTTGTTGAAGAGCGGAAGTGCATACTTGAAGGTGAGTCCGATGATGATCAGCATCACAGGGAGAGAGCACACTACAACGAGTGCCATCTGCCAGCAGGAGAGGAACATCGCGATAAACACACCGAGCAGCATGACTCCGGACTGCACCAGCATGCTCACACTGTTCTGCAGTGATGTGCTGAGCGTATCCACGTCATTGGTGATAACGGAAAGGATATCACCGGTCTGTGTGGTGTCGTAATAATCCAGCGGCATCTTGTTGATCTTAGAGGCGATCTGTGCTCTCAGGTCCTTCGAGAATTTCTGAATGATTGTATTCAGAATGAAGCCGGAGATAAAGCTTGCCACAAATGATATTACGATATAGATGATGAGTCTTATGACATACTGAAATACATTGTCAAAATTGACGACAAAATTTCCGTCAACCGCGGCTTTTCCGACAGGGCTGATCTCATTGGTGAGCGAGCGGATCACTGTCGGGGTCAGAATCGTGAAAATAACCGAAGCAACAAGCAGGGCAATCGCAATCAGAAAAGGTACATAATAATGACGAAAAGCCTTTACGAGACTTCCCAGCTTGTTCTTTTCTTTAGCAGGAGCATTTGTATTTGTACTCATAGTCCTAACTCCTCCTTACTAAGCTGTGATAATGCAATCTCCTGATAGACAGGACAATTTCTTACGAGGTCGTAGTGCTTGCCTGAACCGACCATCTTGCCGTTATCCAGAACGATGATCTGATCCGCATCCATGATGGTGCCGACCCGCTGTGCGATGATCACGCGTGTCGCTTCGGGCAGCTTCTCCTTGATGTTTGCTCTGACATTCTTGTCTGTCCTGTAGTCGAGAGCTGAGAAGGAGTCGTCAAAGATCAGTATCTCAGGCTTCGCAGCAACTGCTCTCGCGATGCAGAGCCTCTGCTTCTGCCCGCCGGAGAAGTTGGTTCCGCCCTGGGCAACCTCGGAGTCATATCCGTTCCTCTTGTTGCTCACGAAGCTGTCCGCGTCAGCGATCTCCGCCGCCCACCGGACATCGGCGAGAGTCATCTCGGGATTGCAGAAAGCGATATTTTCCTTGATATTGCCCTTAAAGAGGAATCCTCTCTGCGGCGCGTAACCGATGCGGTCTCTCAGATCCTTCTGCGTAACTTCCTTCACGTTGACGCCGTCCACGAGGACCTCGCCCGATGTGCAGTCCGCCATGCGGGGAATCATGTTGATGATCGTCGACTTGCCGCTTCCCGTAGCGCCGATAAAAGCGATTGTCTCGCCCTTCTTCACCTTGAAGCTGATATCGGACACGGCCTCTTTATCGGATCCGGGATAGGCAAATCCGACGTTTCGGAATTCGATCGTCCCCTCTTCCGTGAACGACTTGGGGCTGGTGGGATCCAGTACGGACACCTTGTGAACAATGACTTCATCGATACGCTTGGCGCTGACGGTTGCTCTCGGCCAGATTACGATGAGGGTAATGAGAAGGACAAACGACATGATGATCTGGCTTGCCAGCATAACAAATGCATTGACGGCGCCAAAGGACTGGATTGCCATGTCCATCTTGAGTCCGTTGAGGGCGTATGCGCCTGCCCACAGGATAGACAGTGTGAGTCCCATCATAACGAGCATAACGATCGGCGTGAAGACAGCGATCGCCCTGCTGGCGAAGATCTGTACCTTGGTGTACTGCGTGTTGACCTTGTCAAACTTGCCTTCCTGATAGGTCTCGGCGTTGAAGGCTCTCACTACTCTGACACCTGTCAGGTTCTCTCTTGACGCTACATTGAGAGCGTCTGTCAGCTTCTGGACCACCTTGAACTTGGGAATAATAAGGATAAGCAGTACAACGACAGCTCCCACAAGGATCAGCAGCCAGACGACCGTGACAGTGGTGAGCATCCCTGTGGCATAGTTTACCAGCAGAATGATAGACCACACCATGGTGACCGGTGCCACGAAAGCAGTCTTCAGGAAGGTGAGCAGAGCAAGGTGGACGTTCTGCATGTCGTTGGTGGTTCTTGTGATCAGGGACTCAGTTGAAAATGAAGCAAAGTCCGCGATCGCGAATTCATTGACCCTCTCATACATCTTTTGTCTGAGATCGGTGACTACACTGGCGGCCGTTGCGCTGGCGACAAAGCGGATAATGACTTCGACCGCAGCCATGAGGATGGCGCATATGATCATATAGAGACCAAATGACCAGACCTCTGCAACACCGTTCTCCCGGCTGGCCTGGACAGCACCTGTAAGTTTACTGATGTAACCTACAATCTGCATCATGAAGAAGACCTGAAGCAAGGTAAGACCGAATATAATTGCCACGGATATCCAGTTTTTTGCTTTCAGGTTTTTGAACATTAGCTTAAACACATCCTATCTCCTCTCTATTTTTATAGTGATGGCGGGGATCAAAACCCAATCCGGCGTTTTTGAACCCCAAAGCATACGTAGATACTTTAGCAAGGGTCCCGCCATCCGTCAATGGGATGTTCCAGAATGTCAAACTGCATCGATGCAGCCGGAAGCCCTCAGTGTCATCACTTTCTTCCTGTATAATTACATGTTCCTCCGATGAAAATCGATTGAAATCGATGTGTTTTATGGTAAACTGAAGGCAGAATAACAGGAGGTACTTAAATCGTGGAATTGCTGAGATCAACTACCATCCGCAGCAGCTTTGTTATACTGTACTGCTCAGTTTACTGCCTTACCCTTAAATGAAGCTAAAATACCGCGATCACTTT
>CACZQS010000121.1 GCA_902783325.1 uncultured Lachnospiraceae bacterium | reverse complement strand
CTCTACGGGAATGACGAGCTGATCGACGCGGTGGACGAGAAATTCCCCGGTCACGGCATTTCGATGATGCAGATCGAGCGGATGGGGACGCATAAGCCCTGCTGTGCGCCGGAGGACATCCTGGACGTGCTGCCGTATATCGTCAGCATCCACGGGAAGTTCTACAACATGACGGAGATCCCGGGGAAGCCCGGCTGCTACGAGGACAAGTGCATCGACTACGAGACCCCGATGAAGTATCTCCGCGAAAACGGCTACGACGGCTACATCAACTCCGAGTTCGAGGGACAAAGAGACCAGCAGGATATGGGCGAGGAGAATCTCGTCTCCGAGATTGAGCAGGTAAGAAGGCATCACGAGATGCTGAAGAGACTCTCCGGAGAGAAGTAAAAGCTCCCGGATACAGACAGGGGGCTGTCCCTCTGTCTTTTTTTGACCTCGCCTTAAAAAGAAAACGGGACAGGTCAAAAAATGTCACATGATTGAGACATGGAAAGAAATGCGGTGCTTCTCACCGGCTGTTAAAATGGGAACAGCTGAAAACAGGTGCGAAAACGGCGTCTTTTAAAGGGTGCCATACATTATCAAAAGAAAGGAAGATGCGATTATGGCTGTTATGAACCAGACAAAGATCAACCCGTATCTGCGGTCTGTGTCGATCATCGGTGTCGGCTGCACCCCGTTTATGTATACGGTTGACCACGAGGAGACAAACGGTCTCACAGAAGGGGAGATGTTCGGCTATGCCGCACTGAAGGCGATGGAAGATGCCGGGGTGAGCCCCAAGGACGTGGATTTCTATTTCCACGGCGAGGCGAGTCCCTTAAACAACTCCAACTATCTGACTCCGAACATCCAGGTGGCCAACTGGTTCGGTATGAAGGGCAAGGCCTCCATTCATCATTCCGAAGCGTGCTGCACAGGGTATTATGCCATTGAGCAGGCGGTCAACGCCGTCGCTTCCGGCAAGTACAACTGCGTGCTGTCCGGATGCATAGAATTCGGCGACTCCGTGGCTGTCCCGAATCATCCTTACAAGAGAGAAAAGATGACGATGGAGAAGTTTCTCCAGACCACGGCCTGGCTGTATGAGCGCGGCTACACCAGAAGCTTTATGGCCGGCCAGGAACTCATCTATGACGACGCAGCCGAGTGGTATAAGAGAACCCGCAATCTCACGGATGAGCAGATGGATGATACCCTCAACCATATGTGCATCACCAACCGCAAGAACGCTGCCGTGAATCCGCTCTCGATCACGAAAAAGACTTACGAGGAGGAGGCGAAGGAGCACGGCTTCGAGGATGTCATGGACTATATGCGTTCTCCCTTCAACCCCAAGATGGGAGACCTTCTCCGCGCGGGAGGCATCGAGATCAAGTGCGACGGCGCGGCGGCCGTGATCGTCTGCGCGACAGACATGGTCGACAAGTATATGGGCAACAAGAGCCACAAGCCGATCGAAGTGCTCGGAGTCGGCTGCGCGGCCTGCGAAGCCATTACACCTCACTTCGAAGTCACGGCGACAGAGGAAGCGGTCCGCCAGGTCTATGAAGTGACGGGCGTAAAACCGGAAGAGATTGACATTTTCTATGCAAATGACTTCATCATCACCTCCCACCTGATCTCCGCGGAAATCGCCGGATACCTCCCCTATGGGGAAGGCTGGAAGTATATCTGCGAGGGACGCACCGCCTATGACGGCGACAAGCCGATCAACACGAACGGCGGCCGCACATCCTTCGGCCACGCACACGCGGCATCGGGCATGGCGGACCTCTACGAGTGCGTCCTTCAGATGCGGGGAGATGCCGGCGCGGGCCAGGTGAAGAAGATTCCGAAGACCGGAATGCTCCGCGGCTACGGCGGCGCCCAGAACATTTGCACTTATATTATCCGCACTTTGGAGTAAGGAGGATCTGACATGGCGATCAAACTGGAGAAAGTTACAGAAACATTTTATCTGAAACTGGAAGAAGGAAAGATCATGGGCAGAAAGTGCCCCAAGTGCGGCGCTGTGGAATTTCCGCCGGTCTATGCCTGCAACACCTGCGGCAATCTGGAGACCGAGTGGTACGAGATCAGCGGCAATGCGAAGATGCACTCCATCGTGATGCCGGCCGCGCTGTCTTCCAAGCCGGAATACAAAGCCCTCGGCAAGTATGCGTACGGCGAGATCGAGCTGGAGGAAGGATCGCGCTTCAACGGCGTTGTGCGCGGCATGACGAAGAAAAAGAGGAAGCAGCTTCTTGAGGAAGGAAAGCTTCCGGTCCCGGTGAAGGCGGCGATCTATCAGAGAGACGGCTATAAGACTGTTGTATTTGACCTGGTTGAGGAATAAAGACCAGAACTTAAATCCAATAAATAAAGAGGAGAGAAAGCATGGACAGAAAAGAACTGGAAGCAAAGGTATGTGAGCTGGTAGCGATTTCCTACAAGAAGGATCCGTCTGAGATCACGGTCGAGACAAGCTTCAAGGATGATCTTCAGGGCGCGTCCATCCAGATGGTGGCACTGGTTTCCGAGATCGAGAACGAGCTGGAAGCGGCAGTGACACTGCAGGAAGCATCCGCCTGCGAGACGGTTGCCGAGCTGGTTGACCTGGTTGAAGAAGAGATGTAACTGACCGGCGGCGGGGGAATCTTAACGGGGATCTCCCGCCATTTTTGAGCTTTATAATAAGAGGAGGAGAGAGGATGAGCTATCGCGTTTTTGCCATTAATCCCGGATCCACGTCGACGAAGGTCGCGATGTTTGACGGGGACAAGTGCCTGTTTTCGAAAAATGTCGCCCACGATGCGGCTGAGCTGGCGAAGTTCAAAGGGATGCCTGAGCA
Organism: uncultured Lachnospiraceae bacterium; assembly: GCA_902783325.1. Lineage (GTDB taxonomy): Bacteria > Bacillota > Clostridia > Lachnospirales > Lachnospiraceae > Chordicoccus. The sequence continues at coordinate 3,411 of CACZQS010000121.1, read as the reverse complement.
GCTTCCCTACAGAAGAGACATGATTCTGGGTCTTCTGAAGGACGAGGGACTGACACTGGAAGGTGTGGATGTATTTGTCGGCCGCGGCGGCGGACTGCTTTCCGTGCAGGGCGGCACTTATGAAATCGACGACCTGATCCTGGACCATGCCAGAAGGTGCGCAAACGGCGTTGTCCATCCCGCGACTCTCGGCCCGCAGCTGGCAAATGAGTTTGCCAAAGAGTACGGCGGCAAGGCCTTTGTCGTCAACCCGCCGGATACGGACGAGCTGCAGGATCTCGCGCGCATGACGGGCATCAAGGGCGTGTACAGGACGGTTCACCTCCACGCACTGAACCTCAAGGAAACTGCGATCCGCCACAGCAAAGAGGTGCTGGGGAAAAAGTATGAGGAATGCAATTTCGTGGTCTGCCATATCGGCGGCGGCATTTCCGTTTCCGCGCACCGGGAAGGGAAGATGATTGACGGCTATGATATCGTCGGAGGCGAGGGGCCGATGGCACCGACCCGCTGCGGCTCCATTTCCGTCTATGATCTCCTGGATTATATGGAAGCAAGCGGAACAGATGCCAAGTCCGCAAGAAAGCTCTGCTCGAGAACCGGCGGCTTCGTGAGCCATCTGGGGATCTCCGATGCCATCGAGCTGACGGACAGGGCCGCGAAGGGCGACAAGTATGCGGATATGATCTGGAATACGATGATTTACCAGATCGAGAAGGGAATCGGCGCCATGGCTGCTGCGCTTAAGGGCAAGGTCGACGGCATCCTGCTCGGCGGCGGCATGGTTCACAACAAAGACCTGGTGAACAAGATCACGGAATCCTGCGGATGGATCGCACCGGTCACTGCTTATCCGGGCGAGTTCGAGATGGAGGCGATGGCCGCCGGCGCGATCCGCGTGCTGGACGGCGAGGAGAGCCTGAAGACTTATACCGGGAAGAAGGTTTTCGAGAAGTTTGATTTTGAGCCCTGAACTTTAGTGTTTGAGTTGAAAAGCTGACAGGGGAACCGACCCCGTGTCAGCTTTTGGCTTGAAAGAAAGGATTGACTTATGGGAAAGATCAGGACCCTGATCGTCAGCGGCAGGCTGACGATTGAGCACAATTACCGCGAGACCAACGACCGGATCCGGACGCTTCTGGAATCTACCGGGAGATTCGACGTACGAATCACGGAGGAGTTTAAGGGGGCGACGCCCGAGACCGTCAGCGGCTATGACCTGATTATCTTTGATTATGACGGGAAGGACATGCCGACGGACCGCTATGAGAGAATCGGGGAAGCTGCGGAGAAGACACTGTTTGATTATATCCGGGAGGGCGGAGGATTTGTGATCCATCACAGCTCCGTCATTCTGGATCCGGGGCTCCCGGAGGACTACTATAAAGTCTGGGGATACTATGTGCCCATGGAGAGCTGCCGGAGGGCACCGGTGGATGACTGGATTGCGGACATTCATCCCGGAGATCCGATTACGGACGGGCTGAATGCAACGCTGATGTGCCCGATGGATGACATTTTCGGCGGAATCAAAAAATGTCCGGGGACGGACCCGGAAGTGCTCGTCACAGTCTTTGACGATGTGAAGAATTATGATGTCCCCTGGTGGCCGCCGGCTCATCATCCGGTTCACATTCCGGACGGAGATTTGAACAAGCTTCCGGGAATCAACCAGGATATTCCCCTGGCATGGAAGAATTATTACGGCAAGGGAAGGGTTTTCGGCTGCAGCATCGGACACGGCATCGATACCTTCCGCCGCTTCGACTATGTCGGCCTCTTCGTGAGAGGCTGCGAGTGGGCCGCGACGGGCGAAGTGACTCTTGACAAGCCGGACCGCAGCGGGGATAATCGCTTAAAACCATGGCCATACTACTGAAGAAAGGGACTTAAAGATGAAAGAAACACTGCAGGATCTGAAAAACAGACGCTCCGTCAAGGAATACAAGAAGGAACAGATCAGCGACGAGGAGCTGATGGAGGTCCTCGAGGCGGGGATGAACGCCTCCTCCGGCGGCAACCGTCAGAGCGCCATTTTCATTGTGGTGCAGAACCGCGAATGGATTGACAAGTTATGTGTGCTGAACGCGAAGATCGCGGGCGCTCCGGAAGGCTGGGATGTCTTCTACGGCGCTCCGACGGTGATCGTGGTGGCGGCCAGCACCTCCACGCCCGATGCCATAAAGGACGGATCGCTCGCCATCGGCAATATGCTGAACGCCGCATATGCTCTCGGGCTCGGCGGCCGCTGGATCAACCGCGCGGACGGCATGCTGGAGGATGAGCTCGGCAAAGCGCTTCTGAAGGAAGCCGGCTATGAGGGAGACTACATCGGCGTCGGCAATGTCATCCTCGGCTACCCTGCAAACGGATTCCCCGCGCCGATCGAGCACAAGGCGGATTATTATAAGATCATCCGCTGACCTGAATAGTTTGCGAGTTTTATGTAAACAAATATGACAATGGGGACTGTCCCCATTGTCATATTTTCCTTGCGCGGCGCGGCAAGAACGCCGGGGTGTTCTTGATGAGGGCTTTAAAATGGCACAGATAATTCTGCAGCAGATCCTGGTGATGGCGCTGTATATGATAGTGGGCTACGTGCTCTACAGAACCGGGAAGATTACGGATGCGGGGAGCAAGACGCTGGCGAATATGCTGGCGTTTGCAGTGATCCCGTTCATGCTCGTGAACAGCTTTCTGGTGGAATTCTCCGCGGAGAAGCTTGCGAACTTCGGGTTGAGCTTTCTGATCGGAACCGGTACGGTTGTCGTGTCGCTTCTGATCTCTTCCCTGATCTTCCGGAGATCTGCGATCGAGCGCTTTGCCGCGGCTTTCTCCAACTGCGGATTTATCGGGATTCCCCTGATCCGCGCCAGTATCGGGGACGAAGGGGTCTTCTTCCTGGTGGGGCTTCTGATTCCGTTTAATGTCATTCAATGGGTCTATGGCGCACCGATGCTCGTCCGCGAGGCACAGGGCGGGGAAAAGGCGCCCTCCCGGGGATGCGCCGACATACTGAAGCATGTGATCTGGAATCCCATGGTGATCGCGTCATGTATAGGCGTTCTGCTGTTCGTGACCGGACTTGGAACGCGTCTGCCGTTGATCCTGACAAGCTGCATCAGCGGAGTGGCTTCACTCAATTCTCCTCTTGCCATGATCGTGCTCGGCGTGTACCTGGCGCAGTTTGATCTGAAAGAGCTTTTCTTAAACAAGAGGCTCTATCTGTTGAGCGCGGTCCGCCTGATCCTGATTCCCGTTATTCTCATGCTGATTCTTGCCGTGATTCCCGTCGACAACCGGATCAAAATGACGATGCTGATCGCGGGAGCGGCCCCGGTCGGGGCCAACGTGGCAGTGTATTGCCAGATCTACGGCGCGGATTACGTGTACGCCTGCAAGACAGTT
>CACZQS010000120.1 GCA_902783325.1 uncultured Lachnospiraceae bacterium | reverse complement strand
TGCGTTCCTTGCCGCAGCGAAAGCAAAGAGCCGCAGGAAAGGGGAGGAAACCTCGTTCCTGCTTCCCGTCAGATCAGATCCCGACCGTTACGATTTTACTGTTTCCATGAATCTGAGTGAAGCGGTTAAGCTCTCTACTGATGTCCATGAATGGCTGAACACGCTGCTGGACTCTTCGACTGCGATGAAAACCGCGCTTGCGCTGGAGGAGATGCTGACAGGCGTCGTCAGGGCCAACAAGGAAAGCGATGATGTCATTGATGTGGTAATGCGCAAAGAGAAAAATGAGATCGTCATCTCCATCCGGGATATGGGAGTGGGATTTAATCCCACTGTGGAGGATGAGACCCTCAAACTGGAGTACGACAATGCCTATGTCCTGCAGAAAATTGCTTCCGAGATGAAGTACGACCGGTCGATCGGGATGAATTCCACATTGATACGGATTGCAGGCAATAATGCCTGAAGGAACATAAGGTAAAAATCTCTGGCAATGGCATGCCTTCTGGTTTATAATTTCTATAATAGTCAAAAAGATGTGAAGCTGATCGGATTGAATTCATATTTTCATCAAACAGTATGCATAAAAGTGGTTGCACTATTTGCAAAAAAGAATGGAGATTCATTATGGTAAAGAAAATCGGCAGTATAGTCTTGGCGTCGTCGCTCATCCTGAGTCTGTTTGGAAGCTGTGTCAGCGCGAATGACAGTGTTAATGAAGCAGCGGCTGAATCCGTAATTGAGACATCCGGGACGGAATCACAGACAGAAGAAGTTCCGGATCAGGGAAAGAATCAGGAACAGACCGCAGATCAGAATGAGGAATGTGAGTGGAATGTTCTGCTCTATCTGTGCGGCACGGATCTCGAGTCAATTAATGGCGCTGCGACAAAAAACCTTAAGGGCATTGCTTCCGCGCTTCCTCAGGAGGGCGTGAATTTTCTGATAGAGACCGGCGGCACACAGGAATGGGATCCGGAAGATGAACTTGGATTCGAGATCGCCAATGATAAACTGCAGCGCTGGTACTACGGAGAGGACGGATTTGTTCTGGTGGACGAGGCGGAAGAAGCCTGTATGTCTGACGACCGGACGCTTACTGATTTTATCCGCTGGGCCGGAGAGAACTACAGTGCGAAAAAGAACCTGCTTATCCTGTGGGATCATGGCGGGGGCAGCAGCAAGGGCCTGATCTGCGATGAGAATTACGGTTTTACCATCATGCCTGTGTATATGCTGGAAGAAGCGCTTCGCGAGGGGGGAACCCATTTTGACCTTGTGCTGACGGATACCTGCCTGATGGCAAGTCTGGAGATGTGCCAGGCGCTGGCCCCTTATGCGGATTATCTGGCAGCATCCGAGGAGGTCATGGCCGGAGACGGAACTAATTACGGCAGCTGGGTCCAGTATCTCTACGACCGGCCGGAATGTTCCCCTGTCCAGCTGGGAAAGAGGATGTGTGACGCCACACAGCAGTATTATGCGGAAAAGGGAAATTCGTCGGAATACAGATTCTTTACCATGTCTCTGATCGATCTTTCAAAGACGGATGCAGTTGCGGAGGCATTCAACCGGTTCATGCATGAGGCTGCTGATCTTGTTAAGGATCCTGGAGCGTTTTATGAATACGCCTACCAGACCCATTACGCTGAGAACTACTATCTGAATACCATGTATGACCTTTTTGACCTCAGCCAGCGGGCAGAGAGCGCGGGGATTCCAAAGGAGGCAACCCATGCCCTGCAGGATGCCGTTGAGGATGCGGTGGTGTACAATCTTCGTTCGGATAATCACATGTATGCACACGGCTTGTCGGTCTACTATCCGATGAACAATGACGGAAACGATCTGGATCATTTCGCCAGAACCTGTAAGAATCCGGAGCAGCTATCGTTCCTTGACAGCATCAACCTGACCTGGGAAGCACCCGCGTGGGTTTATGAGGAAACGGACAGGCACCCGCAGCTGGATCGCAGCACTTATCTTGTTGTTCCCGAAGCTGTCTGTCCGGAGGACGGGTCCGCTGCGTATATGACCCTTGAGTCCGGAGAAGATGCTGCAGTGTTCCTGTCCTATGCTCTGTATTACCGGGATAAGGATTCCGGTGTTCTGTACACCCTGGGAGAGAGCGGAAATCTGATCCCCGAGTGGGACGAAGAGACTGAAAAAGTCCGGCTCAGGCTGGGATTTGACGGAACATGGGCGACAATGGAAGGAAAGCCTCTGTGCATGTCCATAGCGGATGAGACAGAATCTTACATTCTCTACAACGTTCCTGTTGAAATTGATGGAAATACCAATCAGATGCGGGTTTTGGTCGATTATGAAAAATACAGCCTTGAAGAGGCCCCGGATGCCGGGACTGACGAAGTCACTGAATCGGCAGATGAGCCGGTTCAGGATGATGAATCTGTCACGGATGAGGAGGCAGCCGGAAATGAGGAGGATGACAGAACCTATGAACTGCTGGGGGTCTGGGACGGTTTTGACGCGCACACCGGCCTCCCGGGAAGAAATGTTGATCCATTAAGCGAGATCGACGGCCTGGAAATTTCTTTGTACGATGTCGTATACAGCGAATTGCTGAAAAAGGAAACGGACTACATCAGTCGCTTGAAGACAACACTCACGAAAGATTCCGTGATTGATGAAGAGGAACTGCCCTCAGGAGAATACCTGGTCCGGTTTGTTGTACGGGATGTGTTCAATCACACCGATTACACCGATTTTGTCACGGTGAATTGGGATGGGGAGTCGCTCACTTATAGTTTGGACTCATAAACTATACAAAAATCACACAGGAGGGGAAGAGGAATTGAAGATAAGAAAAGTATGTATGATGATTGCAGCGGCATCCGTGGCTCTGATGATGACCGTCGCAGCCGGAGCATCGGAGAAAATGGACGATTACGCGGAAGTTGGCTTCTATCTTCCCGGGATAGAGGAAGCGGCAGAAACGGAAGGATTCTATCTTCCTTATCCGTTCGGAGCAATCGATGCCGATCATCACGTCTATGAGATGGATTTTTATTATGCGGCGATGCCGTATGAGGATTCATACCGGATCCTGTTTGAAGGCGCTGAGACCGACGAAGAGGAACAGGCGATGAAGAAGGCGTTAGGCGTGATCGGCAGAGTGCTCTCAGGCAATGTTGACCTTGATGCCATCAAAGCGGCGTATGAAAAGTCACAGCAAGTGGAGTCGTCAGTCTTTGGGCAGGCTGAGGAGCTGGGTTCCGCCGAAGGCTATACTTTCTATTTCATTCCGGCAGAGAACGAGGAGGAGTATCTCTCCGGCATCGAAAAGAAATATGCGGATGAGTACCGGAAGCTGAAGGCAGCTGTAATGGAAGCTCTTAAGGGCGCAGAGTTCATTGAACCTCTGGACGGGGCAAAAGAGATGGTCGGAACGAAAATTGAATTCACGACCACGGATCTGGACGGGAATACTGTGACAAGTGAAGAGCTGTTCTCAGGCAATGAGATTACCATGATCAACTGCTGGGGAACATGGTGCCATAACTGCGTTAATGAGATGGCCGAGCTGGCAGAGCTTCATACGAAGATGCAGGAAAAGGGATGCGGAATCGTTGGTCTGGAATACGAGAGGACCAACGATGAGGAAACTTATAAGAGGGCCAAAGAGCTGATGGAAGAGTGGGGGACGAACTACCCCAATGTTCTGATACCGGATGAGATTAACGAGCAGCTGGAGGGCTATCCTACTTCCATCTTTGTAGACAAGGAAGGCAACATTCTCGGAATACCGATCGTCGGAGCGGCTGTCAGCTGGTATGAACCTCAGCTGGATGCGCTTCTTTCCGGTGAAGAGGCCGCGCCGAAGCCGGAAGAGGAAGTGCAGGGTGTTGCGATCTATCACATTAATGTTACAGGGGAAGACGGACCGGTGGAAGGCGTTACGGTTCAGTTCTGTAGTGATAACTCCTGCCGCTTTGAGGAGACAGATGAGAACGGAGTTGCGACCGTTGAGGTTCCGGCAGGCGCAGAGTACCATGCACAAGTATTAGAGGTTCCGGACGGCTACGAGGAAGACGAAACGGTATATTACACGACAGCAGGTTCCGATGAAGTAAACATCGAGCTTAAGAAGAGTAAGTAATTGCCGGCTGCGGCGATTCGGGTAAATCCCTCTTCATGCAAAAAGAGAACACCTGCGTGTTCTCTTTTTCGCGGAGAAAGGTATTAAGAGGAAAAGACTGATATGCTGCATAGGAATCAGACTGCTATTATGGTAATATGCAGGAAAAAAGAAGGTGAGTGCAATGAACAAGCTGTTTTTAAGAGCAGCAGATCAACATCACCGGCAGGTGGAACTGAAAAATCAGTATGCGTGGGGATGTCAATGCTGTATGCAAATCTTTGTCATGCGGCAGATCTGCCATGCAAGTTTGTCAGATTTAAAACGGGTGAGGTAGAGCATAACCTGAACTATGTCCCTGATATCAACGGAGATGCATATTATGTTGATATAACGGAGAACCATTTTCTCCTGTCAGATGCAGCGGACATGCTTGCCGGAAAGGTTGACAAAGCCTATTCGGACATAACAAGGGATTGCACCGATCATACATTTGAATATTCAGACGGGTCGTCAGAATCATTGGAGTCGACAAATCTGAAAGAGTGCCATAATAAACCATATAGAGACTGGTTTAATGAATATGCGCTGCATAATAAAGTGGATCCGAAAAAAGTGTTTTCAACCGCTTATGTGGAAAAAGGCAGCGGAGACGGGACAAAGCATGCGTCTTATCGTAATTTTTCAGCATATCCTGCACAGCGCTATTCTTCGCGCTCTTCCGGAGTCACAGGTATCTGGTTTCTGGATGATTTCTATGAGGAGCCGGAAACAATCCGTTCCAGGATACTGAACAAAGAACTCGACGGGCAATTGCTT
>CACZQS010000119.1 GCA_902783325.1 uncultured Lachnospiraceae bacterium | reverse complement strand
CTGGTGGGCCGGGAGATTGCCTCCGGGCCGACCGTGCTGCTCACGGCCTATGCGGTGAGGGGTCTTGACATCAACTCATCTTATGTGATCTATGACCTGATGAATCAGCAGAAGGAAAATGGCGTCGCCGTGGTCTATGTGGGCGAGGACCTGGACGTGCTGCTGGAGCTGTGTGACCGCATCCTCGTCCTGTGCGGCGGGAAGGTCAGCGGCATCGTGGACGGCAGAAGCGCCGAAAAGAATGAGATCGGCATGATGATGACAAAGCTGGGAGGAGGTAGTCATGAATAAGAAAGCAAAAGCACCTCTCATCCATATCACAAAGCGGAAGGAGCTCCCGTGGTATTCGGCCTGGGGGATCCGTTTCGTCGGCATACTCCTGGCTTTCGTGCTCTGTGCCATCGTGACGATGATGCTTACGGGGCTCAATCCCATACAGGTGTACGGCACCATGCTCTACGGCGCATTCGGCACGCAGCGCAAATGCTGGATCATGGGGCAGGAAGTGGCGATCCTCCTGTGCGTCGCGCTGGCGCTGACACCGGCTTTCCGGATGCGTTTCTGGAACCTGGGCGGCGAGGGTCAGATTCTTGTCGGGGGACTCGCAAGCGCTGCCTGCATGATCCTCATAGGAGATAAGATTCCGAATGCGGCCCTCATCGCGATTATGCTGGTCTGTTCCGTCGCGGCAGGGGCCGTGTGGGCGATGATTCCCGCCCTGTGCAAAGCGAAGTGGAATACCAATGAGACGCTTTTCACGCTGATGATGAACTACGTGGGCATGCAGCTGGTGGCGTACTTCACCATCGTCTGGGAGGTGCCGAAGGGCTCCGGCAAAATCGGCATCATCAACCAGAATACGTCCGCGGGCTGGCTTCCCCAGGTGGGGCCCTCCAAATACTTCCTCAACATCCTGATTGTGGCTGTGCTTACCGTGGCCGTCTACATTTACATGAACTACAGCAAACAAGGCTATGAGATCAGCGTCGTCGGTGAGAGCGAGAACACGGCCCGCTACGTGGGCATCAAAGTCGGGAAGGTTATCGTCCGGACACTGATCGTGTCGGGAGCTCTGTGCGGGCTCGCCGGATTCCTGCTGGTCGGCGGCACCAACCACACCATCACGACAACCATCGCCAACGGGCGCGGTTTTACGGCAGTTATGGTGGCCTGGCTTGCGAAGTTCAATCCCATCGCCATGATCTTCAGCTCATTGCTGCTGGTGTTCTTCGGGCAGGGGGCCAGCGAGATCTCGACAGCCTTCGGTCTCAACCAGTCCTTCGGGGATATCCTGACCGGCATCGTGCTGTTCTTTATCATAGGCAGTGAGTTCTTTATTACCTACCGGATGAATTTCCGGAAGGGCGAGTGAAAGGAGGGATAAGTTATGTTTGATATTGTCGGCTTCATTCCCCGTGCAGTAGCACAGAGCATACCCCTGCTTTATGGCAGCACCGGTGAGACCATTACGGAAAAATGCGGCAATCTGAACCTCGGTATTCCGGGTGTCATGTACGTGGGTGCCATAAGCGGCGTCATCGGGGCATTTCTCTATGAGCGTTCCACGGAGACGATGCACGCGGTTCCCGCGATCCTGATTCCTCTCGGTGCCTGTCTCCTGGGCTCGCTCCTTATGGGGCTGCTGTATTGCTTCCTGACCGTGACGCTCCGCGCCAATCAGAACGTGACGGGTCTGGCCCTCACCACCTTCGGCGTCGGCTTCGGGAACTTCTTCGGGGGATCCCTCATCAAGCTCACCGGCAGTGAGGTTCCCTCCATCGCGCTTTCCGGCACCAGCGGTTTCTTCAGTAAATCCCTGCCAATTGCGGATAAAATGGGCTGGGCCGGCACCGTGTTCTTCTCCTACGGTTTTCTGGCTTACTTCGCCATCGTCGTCGCGCTCATCTCCTCCTATGTGCTCACCCACACGCGCACGGGTCTGCAGCTTCGGGCAGTGGGAGAGAACCCTGCGACGGCAGACGCCGCGGGCATCAACATCACGCGCTACAAGTATGTGACGACCTGCATCGGCTGTATGATCGCGGGTCTGGGCGGCCTCTTCTACGTCATGGACTACGCCAGCGGTGTATGGTCCAACGACGCCTTCGGCGACAGAGGGTGGCTCGCCATCGCGCTGGTCATATTTACGATCTGGCGGCCCCACATAAGCATCTTTGCCTCCATCCTTTTCGGCGGTCTCTACATCCTGTATCTCTACATCCCGGCCGGCATGAACCTGTCGGTAAAGGAGCTATACAAGATGCTTCCCTACATCGTTACGATCGTGGTGCTGGTGATCTCCAGCATGCGCAATAAACGGGAGAACCAGCCGCCGGCGTCCCTGGGACTGAATTATTTCCGTGAGGACCGGTAAAATACTTATCCGGGCCCGGATTCATTTACAAAAATGGTGACAGCGAAAGTGCGGACAGATTGACTTTAAGAGGGAGTCAGCTTCAGCTGGCTCTCTTTTTAAGTGTTCCAGAATGGAACATCCCGGCGGATCAAATTCTGCTATAATCAGTTTGGTGCATTACCAAGGTAAACTCCGGCAGATGGATTTTTCCTTCACACAGGATAATAATAATTGATGCCCATGGATTCATCTGCCGGTGTTTTTATTCTATATCGCTCAATATTCGCGGCTTTAGTCAGGAGATAATCCCCTATGTATAAATCTTTTGATGAACTTAAAGAAGCATTGAGAGGAACACTCTCGTCTCCCGTGGTGGATTCATTGTCCAGTGTCCTCAGTCCGTCAACACAGAAAATGTTGTGCAGAAAGGATTGCGGTGATGTTGCCCAAATCATCATGTGTTCAATCAGCATGATTGACGCCGGCTCAATGAAGACTATGGATGAACTCGTGAGAAGCCGGCTGTAAGAAGGATAGAGGAATGAAAACGAGATATGGAAAAGACATTTCAAAATTAGCATCTGGAGGTGAAAGATGAAAGAGTACAGAAAAACACAGATGAAATTACTAAAAGCAATGTTATTGTCTTTCATCATTTCTTTATGCATGGGAGTTTCTGCTTCCGCAGGAATTGTGACCAGGTCTCATGAAAAGGATCCTTCCATAGCGATTCTGTTTACCAATGACGTGCACAGCTATTATGACCGGGATATCGGCTATGACGGACTTGTGCTTATGAAGAAGGAGCTGGAGCAGCAGTATGAGCATGTCATTCTGGTGGATGCCGGGGATGCGGTCCAGGGAGCGCCGATCGGTGCATTCTCCAAAGGAAAAGAGATTATCCGTATCATGAATGAGGCGGGATACGATATTGCTATCCTTGGAAATCATGAGTTTGATTATGGCATGGATGTGCTGGATGATCTCGGGGAGCAGCTGGACTGCGGCTATATCTGCGCGAACTTCTGCACTGCTGACGGGGAAACGGTTTATGATCCTTACAGGATCCTGGAATGCGGAGATACCAAAGTGGCATTTATCAGTGTGGATACTCCGGATATATTTGACAAAACCAAGATCCGTGAAATAACCGATGACCAGGGAGTCCCCATGTATGATTTCAAGTCCAGCGAGTCCGGGGAAACTCTTTATGCCTGTCTGCAGGGCTATATTGACGAAGTAAAAGGGAAGGGTGCGGATTATGTGATCCTGTTGGCCCATCTGGGAAATGGGGAAGATGCTACGAAGGCTTACCGCAGCAATGAAGTCGTTGCCCATCTGACCGGACTGGATGCTGTGATCGACAGCCATTCCCACATAACTGAAAATACAAAAGTTGCAGATGCGGACGGAAAAGAGATCCCGCTGATTGATACAGGGTGCTATTTTAAGAGTGTTGGGACGATGATTCTTCACCCTGACAGGACGATCGATGTGGATCTGATTGACGAGATCCCGGCGCCGCAGGACTGGATGGAAGGGATAGAAGCAGTCACCGTGAACCGTAAGGACACGGATCGCTTCGCAGATGCAGGTATGCATAAGTTCCTGGAAGAGATTACCGCATCCTATGCGGACATCATGAACCGTAAGGTTGGGGAATCAGCTTTCGATCTGATTATCCGGGAGGAAGACGGAGCAGAAGTAAGCCGCTACAGTGAGAACGGACTGTGCGAGCTGGTGGCCGATGCCTTCAGAGAGATCGGGGATACGGATGTCTGTATCGTAAACGCCGGATCCGTGAGGAACAACCTGCCGGCCGGCGATATCACGTTCAATACCGTTATGGACGTGCTGCCGTATTCCACCAATGTGGTCATTGCAGAGTGCAAAGGGCAGACGATCCTGGACGCTCTGGAATATGGATGCAGAAATATGCCGGTAAAGAGCGGTGCGTTTCCGCAGGTCTCCGGACTGGAGTTTACAGTCGATCTGAACATCGAAAGCAGTATAGAAACCAATGAATTCGGAGACTTCGAGAAGGTCGCCGGAGATCGCCGGGTCAGCAGCGTTCTGGTCGATGGTAAACCATTGGATCCGGAAGCGATCTACACCATTACCGCTTCGGAATACCTGCTCACAGGCGGCGACCATTACACTATGTTCTCAAGGGACGCAAACATCACCGGGACTACCCAGATGACAGACAATACCCTGCTTGCCGAATACATCGAAAAGAACCTGAATGGCGTGATTCCCGAAAACTATAAGAATGAGGAAAACCGAATTCATGTTCTGGAAGCTGCCGGGTCAACCGCTGATAATAAGGCTGCATAGCAGCTTCAGGAGGAAAAATGCAGTACAATCGCGAAGCGCAGCAAATCAGCCTTAGAATTCTGAGTTTTGTTACGGCATTTTTCATTCTGCTTGTCGGAACAGCGGCTTTCAACACTGCACACGCGGAAGGCGGCCTGGAAGAT
>CACZQS010000118.1 GCA_902783325.1 uncultured Lachnospiraceae bacterium | reverse complement strand
GAGAAGAACCTTAAGGCGCGTCTTCTTCAGATACAGCATGTAAAAGAAGGCGAAAAAGAACAGGGCTCCTAAGGACAGAGCCGCAATCTCATAGTAGTTGTCGGGTCCGCGGTATTCATCCCCGATGCCTGCCATATTCTCCGAGAACAACCGGGCGGCGCAGGCAAAGACCATGCGCGGATCAATGCCTTTCTTTAAAAATGTCAGGAGAGGCCGGGAGGCGTCTCCAGTCCGCACGGATCCCATGAAGCTTCCTGTTATGGCGACGACGGCCGCCGCGGACATGGCCGCGGCAAAAACGGCCCCGAGTCCCACAGTGAAAAAGGAAAAGACGGCCGTGCGGAAAGACTCTCTTAAGAATACAGCGCGCACAGGGATGTACACGATGACAAAGAGAGCCGTCATATAGCAGAAAAAATAATTCGTGAAGAGGAAGAGGGCCAGGATTCCGGCAAGTGCGAGAAAGCGCATGCCGGAGCGCTTCGTCAGATATGCTTCGAGCGCGAACATCGTAAGTGCGAACATCGTCACGCAGACGCCGTAGCTTAAGTTCTGACTCCAGAGCACGCTGTAAGAGCAGAAGGCGAAGAGAAGCCCTCCCGCCATAGATGCGTGCACGTGCTTCGTCACGATCAGGAGGTAGCGGTAAGCGGCCCACGCCGTGATGATCGTCTCCAGATAGAGCTGGAGGAGGATGCCCTGAGGCATCGTGCTCCGGTTGAAGAGCAGGAGGAAAGCCTTCAGGGGATTGATATACTGCAGGAAAGTGGCCGTCGTATCGGACCCGAGTCCCGAAGAAAGCGTGTAAAACGAAAAATTCCCCTCCTGAAAAAGCCGGGACAGCATCACCAGGATCGGATAACTGGAAGCCGTGGAGTCCGATCCGATATCGGTATACAGATAGACGGCATTTCCAAAGATAAAACGGCGGTAGAGTACAAGAAAGACAAGCGATGCGAAGATCAGGAACAAAACAGTGTCCCTTAAAGCGCCGCGTTTTTTCTTTCCAACAATTGCAGCATCACTCAGTGATGCTGCCGAAGTGTTTTTCACGATAGAATTCTTCATCTTATGCAGTCAGTCAAAATAGGAGAAGACCGAGCGGATCACTTTTTCCCTGTCCGCTTCAGATATTCCCAGATAAAGCGGCAGGCGGAGCAGACGCTCGCTCTCCCGCGTCGTAAACACGTCCTCCCCGTGGAAGCGTCCGAACTTCCTGCCCGCAGGAGCGGAGTGCAGAGGGATATAGTGGAAGACGCCGAGGACACCCTGCTCACGAAGATGCGCAAGAAGCTTTGTGCGCTCCTCGAGGTCTTTCACTTTCAGATAATACATATGCGCGTTGTGGGTGCATGTCTCCGGAATATACGGGAGCTCCACGGCTCCGCGGTCCCTCAAGGGTTTGAAGGCTTCGTTATAGACCTCCCAGGTGTGCATGCGGTCCGCGAAGATCCTGTCATACTCCTCCAGCTGCGCATACAGATACGCGGCGTTCAGGTCGCTCGGGAGATAAGAGGAACCGAAATCCTGCCAGGTATACTTATCAACCTGTCCGCGGAAGAAGCGGCTGCGGTCCGTTCCCTTCTCCCTGTAAATCTCGGCCTCGTCCCTCTGGTCCAGATTTGGAAGAATAATCGCCCCGCCTTCCCCCATGGAGAAATTCTTGGTCTCGTGGAAGGAGAGACAGCCGAAATCCCCGATGCCGCCGAGCATGCGGCCTTTATAAGTGGAGCCTATGGCCTGTGCGGCGTCCTCGACCACCTTCAGCTTGTGCCTTCCTGCGATCTCCATAATGGGATCCATATCACAGGAGACACCGGCATAGTGGACGACGACGATCGCCCGGGTTTTTTCAGTGACCGCGTCCTCAATCCTCGTCTCGTCGATGTTCATGGTATCCGGCCGAATGTCCGTGAAGACCAGGGAGGCCCCGCGCATGACGAATGCATCCGCTGTGGAGCAGAAGGTATAGGAGGGCAGGATCACCTCGTCGCCCGGTTTGATGCGGCACAGGAGCGCCGCCATCTCAAGCGCGGAAGTGCAGGACGTTGTGAGATACACGGCCGGCACGTGCAGCAGATCCCTTAAGAATGCCTGGCATTTCTGCGTGAACATACCGTCGCCGCAGATCTTCTGAGCTGCCACGGCCTCGCGTATATACTCGATTTCCTTTCCGGCAAAGGGCGGTACGTTGAAATCGATCATAAGACAATCCTCCGAAATTCTTCTAGGTTTTACCATTGTACAACATTTCTCATCCGCACGTAAAGCCGGACAGTTGACGATTATCATAAAAGGAGATAGAGTCGTTATGATTAACATATAAGATTGTTCTTGGGGGAACTCCGAAATTGAGAATAGTAGTATGCATCGCCGCTGCGCTTGCGGCAAGCGCTCTGCCGTTCCTGACGGGGACTGTTTATTTTATGGTAGCCGACGACTACCTCATCAATTATATCGCAAACGGTTCTTACGGCCTGACTTACAGCGACCGCCTTACTTTTCTGCGCATGCCGCTCGGTGTTCTTCTTAAGTTTCTCTATGGTCTGACATCGTCATGGAACTGGTATTTCCTGCTGCTTCTTTCTCTGACCGTGCTGTCCTTCATCGTGCTGAACATCACTGTGTGGAAGCGAACCGGAAGCCCTTTCTTCCTGCTCCTGACAGGACTTGCCGACTATCTCATCGTGGGGCATTTTCTGAGCTTTACGGTGGTTGCCTTTCTTGCGGGAGCTGCTGCTTTCTGCTGCTTCACTCTTGCAGCTGAGGATAAAGAGCACATGCTGCGAAAGTGCCTTCCCGCCGTCCTCTTTTTGCTCGTCTCCTATTACCTGAGAAGGGACGCCGCCGCGGAAACGGTGATCGTGTTCCTGCCTCTTTTCGTGTCGGTGGTCCGCCGGTTTTCCTTCAGGGAGCTGCGCGCTCTCGCTGTGCCTGCAGCTCTGTTTGCGGCACTGTTCCTTGTCAGCGTCCTCGCGGAAAAGTCCGCCTACTCCTCACCCGAATGGCAGGAGTTCCGGACCTACGACGATGCCCGGTCTGCTGTTGTGGACAATTATGCACCGGATTATGACCAGGTCAAAAAAGAAATGAAGGCGATCGGAGTGAGCAGGCTCGACAGCAACCTTCTGAACAGCTGGCGGTATTGTGAGAAGGATTTCTTTGACAGTGACCTTCTCACTGAGATCGCGGCAGTAAACCGGGCGGGGACAACGCTCGAAGACCGCATGGCAAATGTCAGAAGATCCTTTGTGCCGCAGATGATTCCCTTCCTCATCGCCCCGCTGGTGCTTTTTGCCGCCCTCCTGTTCACGGGAAGGCTCCGGAAGCCGGTCCCGGCTCTCATTACGCTGCTTATAGGATACGGCCTTCTCTTCGCATTTGCTTTCTGGAGGATGCGCTTTGTTATGCGCGTCGTGATGCCGACGCAGTTCATAGTGCTGACTGCGCTGATCTGCCTGTCGGAGAGGGGGAAGGAAAAGGCAGATGTAAGGATTATGGCTGCCGATATCGCGGCCTTAATCGTGCTCGCCCTGATTGCCTTCCAGTATCTGGGGTACTACAAAGCGATCAATCCCGCTGACCGCATCAGCTGCGACGAGGAGCCTTACCGTGCCCTGACGGAGGAGATTGCCTCCCACCCGGACACGCTCTATGTATTCGATTCCTCCGCTCTCAGCCGGCAGTACTACTACGGGACGCCGGCCTCCAGGGTGCTCACCACGGACCGCTTCCGGAATATCACAAGAAGCGGGAGCTGGGACAGCTACTCTCCCCGCTATTATGAGCAGGCCGGCAGCCTCATCAGTGACCCGGACAATCTTCTGACCGGCCTTGTGACAGATGACAGTATCGTATATGTGAGCGGAGGCGGACCCTCCGAGATTATCGCATTTTACAAGGAACGGACCGGGCGCGAATGTACCGCGCAGGAGAAGGAATTTCCCGGGAGCGGACTGTCGCTGTGGACCTTTACCGATGCCGGACCTGCGGGGCAGGAATGAAAAGATTCATTGACTGTTATAGGAAAAACAGGTAAAGTATAAAGGATTATATCTTTATGATCAGCGGTAGGAGGGATATTCTGATGCTGAAACGGATGAACAGGAAACAGTTGATTGTAAAATACATATGTGTGTTCATGTGCCTGGTTCTCACAGCCGCCGGCAGTGCGGCTGTCTTCGCCGAGGAAGAGGGCGCTGAGGAAGCGGCCCTGGAAGCTGCGGTGGGGGAAGCTGTGGCGGAGGTAGTTGCGGCGGTGGAAGGCGCGGAAGGCACGGCGGAAGCGGAGAGCGCACCGGCTCCGGAGACGGTAGTGAGCAGCGTGATCCGCACCAATGAGCTGGAGGGATGGCCCGACGCCGCCGATAAGGCAAGCGACTATCTCTGCCTTCTTGATACTACGACGGACACGGTCCTGATCGATAAGAATATGGACCTGCAGACGTCACCGGCTTCCCTGACGAAGCTCATGACCATCCTTGTGGCCCTTGAGAACGGGAATCTGGACGACAAGGTGACGATGACGCAGACCGGCGTGGACTATGCGGTGGCCGGAAGCGCGAACCTTTATACGGTCGTCGGCGAGGAGTTTACCTTAAGAGACATGCTCTACGGGATCATGCTCGCGTCCGCCAACGATATGGCCGAGCAGGTCGCCGAGTATGTCGGCGGCGGCTCCGTCGACAACTTCGTCGCGATGATGAATGAGAAAGCGGAGGCGCTCGGATGTACGGGCACTCACTTCGTGAATGCCACCGGCATGCCCGCGGACGGCCAGCTCTCCACGGCGCACGATATGGCCATCATCTGTGAGGAAGCTCTTAAGAATCCGACCTTTAAAGAGATCGCCAGCGCGAAAACCTATACGATCCCTGCGACGACCACTTATGCGCCCCGTGAGCTCACGAACAATTTCCCGCTGTTTGCGGATCCCGCGACCTACAAGATCAAGGGCGTCTACGGCGGAAAGACCGGTTATACGGATGCCGCCCAGAACTGCCTTGCCGCTTTCTGCGACAGATCCGGACGCGGTCAGATCTGCATCGCGCTTCACTGCAATGATCTTGCGGCCATGATCGACGATGCGGACAAGGCTTTCCAGTACGGATACTACAAGTGGAAGCTGCGCCAGGTCACGCCGCCTGAAGGACAGGAGCTCGCGGCCGGGGGCAGCGTGCTGACACCCAAGAAGAAAGAGATTGAGGACTGCACCACGACGGAGACGGTTTCTGATGAAGCGGACGGCAGGGAACGGGTCGACACGGTCTACTACTGGTCCGGCGTTCCGGTCGGCACGAGCTCCATTTTAAGGGTGAAGCCGACTCCCGAGCCGACAAGTGTGCCCGAACCGGTCGTCCAGGAAACCGCTGTGTCCGCGGCCGCGCCCGCAGCCGGGACGGAGAGCATGACCGCTCTTCCTGCGGCAGCCACGCCGGAACCCCAGACAAGCGAGAAGATTCAGGCAGCGGAACCGAAAGCAGTGCTGATGGTGACACTTCCCTTCGGCATCTCGATGAACCGCTCTTCCTTTATCGCGATCGCAGTGCTCTCACTGCTCATACTGCTCGGCATCATCCTGATTCTTCTGACAGCTGTGTTCCGCAAGCACAATGAATAAGAGAAAAGGGATTTTATGAGTTTTCTGAAAAAGACAAAATCGGCGTTTCTTTGCATACTGCTTGGCATCTGCCTCACGCTGACGGCTGTACCGCTTCCGGCTTCCGCCGATGATCCGGTGATGATGGCCAGCGATATCACGGCCGACCAGTTTGTTGCGGCGGTTGCCAAGGTGCAGGAGACGGCGAGAAAGAAAAAGTATGTTTACGGGGACTCCCGGTCAGCCGTTCCCACAGCGGACAAAAAGATCAGCTGTGACCGCCTGATCGCCAAGGCCCTCTATGACCTCGGCTTTCACGATCAGGAGACGGGCGGCATTACCGTAGGGTCCATGCCTGCTTATCTGAAAGCCCACGGGTTTGTCGAATCGACAAAATTCACGGACATCGGGTACGGCTCCATCGTGCTGATCATGCACAAGACGGTGAATTATTTTTCCCATGCCTTCGTGACGCTGTCCTTTGACGCGTCGACGAAGACCTTTGACAAGTATGACACCGGGAGCAATTCACTGATCAATTCCGTGCAGCCGGTGAGAGGCTGCAGCTGGCCCAGTACCTGGCGGACAAGTCCGATCCGCGTTTACAATCTGCCGGCCTATAATCCTTCTGCTTCTGCTTCCGGTACGTCCAAGACAGCAAAGAAGGTGGCGGATGCCGTCAAGCTCGATTTGGACGAATCCATCATGGTGACGGGACAGACCTTTACGCTTTCCGCGCAGATTACGCCGGAGAGCTCCGAGGGGAAGACGCTCGTATGGACGAGCTCGGACTCGGCGGTTGCGACTGTAGACAACTCGGGAAACGTGACGACGCTTTCTCCCGGCGAGGTGGAGATCAAAGCGGCGATCGCAAAATCCAAAGCCGAGGCTGTCTGTAAACTGACGGTCCTTGAGATTCCGGTCACGAAGCTGAAGCTGAAGAAAAAGTCGATCACGATTGGTGTCGGGACGACCGCTTCGGTCAAGGCAACGGTTTCTCCTAAGGACGCGACTTATCCGAAAGTGACGTGGACTTCCCTGAATCCGAAGATCGCTTCTGTCTCGGAGGGCGGAACGATTACGGGGCTGAAGGCCGGGAAGGCGAAGATCACGGCGCAGGCCGGAAGCAAAACCGCCACTTTGAAGGTCACGGTGAAGAGCTACCCGGTCACTTCCGTAACCTTAAGCAAACAGAAGCTGACGATGAAGACGGGGCAGCGGAAGACCCTGAAGGTGAAGATCACTCCGTCGAATGCGACGAACAAGAAGATCAAGTGGAAGTCCTCCAACAGGAAGACTGTCACGGTGGACCGGAACGGGACGATCACGGCCCTTAAGAAAGGAACTGCCGTTATCAAGGCCGTCTCCGCAGACGGAAAGAAAAAAGCGAGCTGTACCGTGACAGTGCGGTAGGGCGGACAATTTTTAAGGGAACGATAAGCCGGCACTTATGTCGGCTTGTTTCCTGTTCTGCCTGACATAAAAGAAATATCGAAAAGGAACTCTATGAAGAACGATAACGGATTATTGCATGGGAACATCAGATGGTATCTCATGCTGCACATTGCTTTATTTGTCAGCGCCTGCGCGGGACTCTTCGGAAAGAGCGCTTCCCGTTACGACGCGCTGACCCCGAAGTGGATTCTTTTCTACGGTTGCATGCTTGCATCTCTCGGAATCTATGCAATCCTCTGGCAGCAGATCCTGAAGGTCCTGCCGGTGACATTTGCCTATACGCATAAAGCGGTGACGGTGGTCTGGGGGATGCTTCTCGGACATATCGTGTTTCAGGAGGTCATCGCCCCGAAACAGCTTCTGGGGGCCGCGGTCGTGATCTTCGGCTGCATTCTCTACACAAGAGCAGAAGGAAAGGAGGATGCGTAAATGGCTAAGATGCTTCCGTATATACTTCTCTATCTGCTCAGCGTATTTCTCTCTTCGATTTCCCAGATCGCTCTCAAGAAGGAAGCGATGAAGGAGCACGACAGCGTGCTTAAGGAATACCTGAATCCTGCCGTGATCATCAGCTATCTGGTGTTCGGCGGCTGCACGCTGCTGACGCTTCAGGCCTATAAAGGACTGCCGATGAATTACGGATCTGTCCTGGAGACGGCCGGGTATTTCTTTGTCACGGTGCTCGGGGCCCTGTTCCTGGGAGAGAAGGTGACATTTAAGAAAATGACGGCTCTTGCCGTGATCTTTCTCGGAATCATGATCTACGCGCTGTAATGAAGCGGAAAGGAAAGGATATTTGTGATGAAAAAAGTGGCGATCCTGCAGTCGGATTATATTCCCTGGAAGGGATATTTTGATATCATCGGGCGGGTCGATGAATTTATTCTTTACGACGACATGCAGTATACCAGAAGGGACTGGAGAAACCGCAACAAGATCAAGACCCGCGACGGTTTAAAATGGCTCACGATCCCGGTGAACGTGAAGGGGAAGTTTTACCAGAAGATCAACGAGACGGAAGTCAATTCTCATGACTGGGCAGAGGAGCACTGGAGGACGATTCATTACAATTACGCCCACGCCCCGTATTTTCCGGAACTGGCCCCCTGGCTTGAGGACCTGTATAAGCAGGCGGCTTCGATGACGCTCTTAAGCGACATCAATTATCTCTTTTTGAGCGAGATCTGCAAATTCCTCGGAATTAAGACGAAGCTGAGCTGGTCCTCGGATTATGTCCTCGAGGACGGCAAGACGGAGCGGCTCGCGGGTCTCGTGCAGTCGGCCGGCGGCTCCTATTATCTGTCGGGTCCGGCGGCAAAGGACTACATCGTCGATGAGGTCTTTGCCTCGAGGGGAATCGAACTGGCTTACATGGAGTACGAGGGATATCCGGAGTACCCGCAGCAGTATGGGGAATTTACGCACCAGGTCAGCATTCTTGACCTGATCTTTATGACGGGACATGACGCGCCGAAGTACATGCTGATCGGAGGAGGGAATCACACTTGAAGCATCTTTTGGTTCTTGGGGCGAGCTATTCCGTTGTCCCGCTGATCCGGGCCGCGAAAGGTCTGGGTGCGAAGGTGACCGCCGCGAGCATTCCGGGAGACTACCCGGGATTTGCGGAGGCGGACGGGAGTTTGTATGTGGACATCACGAACCCGGAGGAGGTCTTAAAAGCCGCGGAAGCTCTCGGCCCCGACGGGGCCGCGACCTGCTGCATGGATGTGGGACTTAAGGCTCTGGGAAGAGTGTGCTCAGCGCTGTCTCTTAAAGGGCCTTCGTATGAGGCCGTCACGCGGTGCACCAACAAGTACCTGATGAAGCAGGCCTTTCTTCAAGGCGGGGTGAGAACGCCCAAAAGCGTCCGCGTCTCCTCGGAAGAGGAGCTTGAGAAGACGCTGGAGGAATTCGCATTTCCCATAGTCACAAAGGCGGTGGACCAGATGGGAAGCCGCGGGATCTATGTGTGCCGGACAAAACAGGAAGCCCGGGAGAATTACGGGAAAAGCCTGAGCTTTTCGCGGGAATCCTACTGCCTCGTCGAGGAGTATATCGAAGGGACGCTGTTCGGCGTGGAGGGCATGATCCGGGACGGATCGCTCGTGTTCGCGCTTCCGGACGGGACCTTTGCCTATCAGGGCTTCACGCCGACGCCGATCGGCCACTACATTCCGGCCCCGGAGCTTGAGAGCGCGAAGGCGGAGATCCTGAAGGAGACGGAGAAGGCCGTGCGGGCCTTAAGCTTCGACAACACTCCCTTCAACTGCGACTTTATCCTGCGGGACAATGTTCCGTACTGCATCGAGGCCACCGCCAGGGCGGGAGCGAACTGCCTGCCGGAGCTGATCTCGCTTCATTACGGTGTGAACTACTACGAGGAGATCGCGCGGCTGGCTCTCGGAATGGAGACATCCCCCGCACTCGGGCATCACATACGGCACGAGGCATGCCTGTCCTATGTCCTGCACTCAAAGGAATCCGGCATCCTGGAGAGCATTCAATGTGACGGGCCTGAAGATCCGCGCATTAAAGAAATATCATTCAACGTTCAGCCCGGAGACCGGATTCGCGCCTACACGAACGGCCGCGACCGCCTTGGACAGGTCATCATCGCCGGAGCATCCGCCGCCGACACCAGCGCTTCGCTCGCGGATGTCCTTGGCGGAATCCGTGTGAACTTAAAGTAAAAACAGAAAGGCAACGCAATGCTTATATCCATTGTAATCCCCTGCTATAATTCAGAGCACACGATCGGCCAAGTCGTGGAGCTGACCGAGGAAGTCATAGCAGGCATACCGGGCTATGAATGCGAATTCATACTCGTCAACGATTCGTCCCCGGACAACACGTTCCGGGCGATCTGCGACGCCGCGGCGAAGCACTCGAGCGTGAAAGGCATCGACCTGGCGAAGAATTTCGGCCAGCACAACGCCATCATGGCCGGCCTGCATTACGCGAAGGGCGACCTGATCATCGGGATGGACGACGACCTGCAGACACATCCCTCCCAGATCCCCGTCCTGGTCGGAAAGATCATGGAAGGCTACGACGTGGTGTTCGGCATCTTCGGAGAGCGGAAGTTCAGCCGGATGAAAAACTTCACGAGCGGCATCGCGACCTTTATCATGTGGCATATGGTCAAGCGGCCGAAAGGGATCGAATCCAGCAATTACTGGATCATCCGGAAGTACGTGCGCGACGAGGTCATCAAGTACACGAATCCGGACCCCTATATCTCGATGCTGTTCTTCAGGACGACGTCCCGGGTGGGCAATGTCCGGATCGAGCACTTCGCCCGGGAGGAGGGCACGTCCAATTATACGTTCAGGAAGGCATTCAAGCTCTTCCTGGCCTTTATGAATTTCACGGTCCTTCCGCTCAGGATCGCCACGATCCTGGGAGCTCTCTTCTCATCGGTCGGTCTGATCCTCAGTATCATCATCATCGTAAGGAAGATTCTGGATCCGAGCATAACAGACGGCTGGACCTCTCTCATTACGGCGATGCTCCTGCTCTTCGGATTTACCTTCCTGCTTCTTGGAGTGATCGGCGAATATGTCGGAAATATCATCCATACGCTGAACAGCACGCCGCAGTATGTGATCCGCAGCCGGGTCGGCATCTCCGGGGAAGCTGACGACGTAACCCCTCAGTTTGCAAACAAAGACAGCGGATGCTATAATGAAATGTCAGGTGAAAATCCGTTGATAGAAGAGGTGAGAAGATGAGAACTTATCTGGTGACCGGCGGGGCCGGATTTATCGGCTCAAATTATATTCATTATATGTTCCGGAAGTACGGAGACGAAATCCGGATCATCAACGTGGACAAG
>CACZQS010000117.1 GCA_902783325.1 uncultured Lachnospiraceae bacterium | reverse complement strand
CGAGGATTTCCGCTCCTACGGAGAGCAGGTCCTGAAGGATTTCCGCGAGTTCGCCGCATCGAAAGCGGGCGAGGGATGGCAGATCGTGGAGCCGAATTACGAGGGCGTCCGCGTCGCGTTCCGCACCGAAGGTCTGACCGGATGGGTGCTGCTCAGAATGTCCCTGCACGACCCTGTCATGCCCATGAACATTGAATCCGGCGAAGCGGGAGGAGTTCAGAGGATTCTCGATCAGCTCGATCCCTTCTTCAGCCGTTACGGCGAGCTTAAGATATAATTGACGGTTGAGGGATTTCGGTATACACTGTTTAACAGAAAATGTCCGTAAAAAGGACCCATTATACCAGGAGGAGGTTGATTCCAATGGCATTAGTAACATCTACGGAAATGTTTGCAAAAGCCTATGCAGGCGGTTACGCGATCGGCGCGTTCAACGTCAACAACATGGAGATCGTACAGGGCATCACGGAGGCAGCTCAGGAGCTGCATTCTCCCGTTATTCTTCAGGCATCTGCCGGCGCCCGCAAGTACGCGAATCCGTTCTATCTTCAGAAGCTGGTTGAAGCTGCCGTGCTCACCTGCCCGGATATCGATATCGTTATGCATCTGGATCACGGCCCGGACTTCGAGACCTGCAAGTCCTGCGTCGACAGCGGATTTACTTCCGTTATGATCGACTGCTCCAGCAAGCCCTTTGAAGAGAACATCGCCATCACGAAGCAGGTAGTGGAATATGCTCACGATCACGGTGTTGTCGTTGAGGCCGAGCTCGGCGCTCTTGCCGGCATCGAGGATGACGTAAATGTCTCCGCTGAGGATTCCGCTTATACCCGTCCCGAGGAAGTACAGGAATTCGTTGAGCGCACAGGCGTCGATTCTCTCGCCATCGCGATCGGAACATCCCACGGCGCTTTCAAGTTTAAGCCCGGCACGGATCCGAAGCTCCGCTTCGATATCCTTGACGAGATCGTCAAGAATATCCCCGGCTTCCCGATCGTTCTTCACGGCGCTTCTTCCGTTCCGCAGGAATACGTCAAGATCATCAACGCTCACGGCGGCGCTCTTGTGGATGCCATCGGCGTTCCGGAAGATCAGCTTCGCCAGGCGGCGAGATCCGCGGTCTGCAAGATCAACGTCGACTCTGACCTCCGTCTCGGATTCACAGCGGGCATCCGCGAGACCTTCGACGCGAAGCCCGAGCTCTTCGATCCGCGCGGATATCTGAAGCCGGCCCGCGAGAACGTCAAGGCGATTGTACGCCACAAGATTCTGGACGTGCTCGGCAGTGCTGACAAGATGTGATCAAGTGTTACTATTTACGGATTTCTCGCGTATGACTGCAGTTGCGTCATGCTTGCATGAAAGCAGCTGCAGTCATATGTGAGATGAGCTGCGAATAGGAACCGATGGTATATTACTAAAAGATTGCCCGCCCTCTCCGGTCATTCGCGTGGCCGGAGAGGGCGGAATTGCAAGAGGGAGACCTGTTAAAAGATGACCGAGAGAGAACTGCAAAGGCAGAGAGAGATGAGGGCGAAAAGGCGCAAGGCCCAGGAACGGAAGGTGAGAATCCAGAAAACCGTTCTGTTTCTTGCGCTGATCGGCATTCTTGTCGGTGTGCTGCTGTTTATCGGCAGTTTGGGGAAGAAGAAGTCGGATAATGCCGTCAAGGATGCTTCCGCGAAGGCGGAGAGCACCGAGGCGCTGTCCGGGACTGTCAGCGCTGCGGAGAGCGCGGAGACATCAGAAGAGACGGCGGCCCAGGCCGCGTCTGCTTCATATCAGCAGGGGTCTCCCTCGTTCGTTCCGAAGTACGCTGTCGTGAACCCGACCACTCCGGAGGAAGCGCTTTCCTACGCGGATTTTTACGCGATGCAGTACGATTACGACAAGGCGATCGCGACGATCCGGATGATCGACGGGTACGAGTCGGACAGCGCACTGCAGGAAGCCATCGCGCGCTATACCAGCCAGAAAGCCGCGTGCGTGCCGGCGGACGTGACGGTCATTCCCCATGTGTTTTTCCACTCTCTCTTAAACGATGACCGGGGACTCACGGAGTCCATCGTGGGATACGACCGCGCGTGGCGGAATGACGCCGCCATGACGACGGCAAATGAATTCGACCACCTGATCCAGCAGCTCTACGACGCCGGCTACGTGCTTGTCTCGCTTGATGATATGTGCATCAAGACGAAAAATGAGGACGGCACGACCTCGGTGGCCAAGAACAACTCACTTCTTCTTCCCGAAGGGAAGCGGGCCTTTGTCCTTTCCGACGACGACCTGAGTTACTATCATACCTACGGCATCGGCACGCAGGGCTACGCCACGAGGCTTCTGATCGCGGACAACGGAAGAGTGGAGTGCGAGTATACGAATGAGAACGGGGAGACCCTGATCGGCGATTACGACGTGGTGCCGCGTCTGGACACCTTCATCCGCAATCACCCGGACTTCGCTTACCAGAACGCCCGCGGCACGGTGGCGCTCACCGGCTATAACGGTGTCTTCGGCTACCGCACCAACGATTACTACAAGGACATCACCAACGAGAAGCTGGACCGCGACCAGGTGGAGTGGCTTGAACAGCACCCGGACTTCGACTGGGATGAGGATGTGGCAAATGCCACGGCCATCGCGGACGCGATGAAATACGAGGGATGGACCTTCGCCAGCCACACTTACGGACACTGGAACGCTTCCAATAAATCGGCCGAGGCCCTGAAAGGCGATAACGAGAGATGGATGACGGTCAACCACAATATCGTGGGCGACATCGACAAGATCATCTTCGCGTTCGGAGGTGACATCGGCTATGTCGGCGGCTACACTGCGGACAACGAGAAGTTCCAGTATTTCAAGAGCCAGGGCTACGTGATCTACTGCAACGTGGACGGCCATGCCGGGTGGACGGAGTTCGGCCCGGATTATATGCGTACCGGCCGCGTCGCACTGGACGGCTTCACGATGTACCAGTACATGACGCCGAGCGGCGGATCGCACTCGACCTACGTGAAGTCCTACGAGCTTCTCGGCCTTCACGACGTGGATGAATTCTTCAATCCGAACCGCATCACACCAATCGAGTCGGAATAAGGAGAGCGTGGACAGGCATAAAAAATCCAAAAAAGATCTTGCATTATCAATGCGGCTGTGGTAGTATTTTGTTCACGGCCGATTGGTCAAGCGGTCAAGACGCCGCCCTCTCACGGCGGAAACAACGGTTCGATTCCGTTATCGGCTATCCGCAAAGAGCCCTGATGATAGATCAGGGCTCTTTTCATAGGGAAATTTCTCCTGACGGAGAAATTTTGAAGTCGCTCAAAGCCGCGACGGGCTCCCCCGATCACAGATCGGGGGCAGATTAGAAAAACGATTTTATGCAAACGTAAGGAGCAGACCATGGAAATCAGATATAAGAGCACAAGAAGCGATCTGGAAGTAACGGCATCCGAGGCGATTCTCCAGGGACTGAGCAAGGACGGAGGGCTCTTCGTGCCGACGCAGATCCCGGCCCTTGACGAGGATCTTAATACCCTTGCCTCGATGAGCTATCAGGAACTTGCCTACACAGTCATGAGCAAATTCCTTACGGATTTCACGGAGGAGGAGCTTAAGTACTGCATAAACGGGGCCTACGATTCGAAGTTCGATTCGCCGCTCATCGCTCCGCTCAAAAAAGCGGACGGGGCTTATTATCTGGAACTCTTCCACGGGACGACGATTGCGTTTAAGGACATGGCGCTGTCGATTCTCCCGTATCTGATGACGACGGCGGCGCGGAAGAACGGAGTGGACCAGGAAATCGTGATCCTGACCGCCACCTCCGGAGACACGGGAAAAGCGGCCATGGCCGGTTTTGCGGATGTTCCCGGCACAAGAATTGTCGTCTTCTATCCGAAGGACGGCGTCTCCTACATCCAGGAGCGGCAGATGGTCACCCAGAGAGGGGAGAACACCTGCGTCGCCGCCATTTTGGGGAATTTTGACGACGCGCAGTCTGCCGTGAAGAAGATGTTCGGCGACCCCGCGCTTAATGAGAAGATCGGGGAGGCTGGCTTCCGCTTCTCGTCGGCCAATTCCATCAACATCGGCAGGCTCGTCCCGCAGATCGTCTATTACGTCTACGCCTACGCGCAGCTGGTAAAAAGCGGGGAGATCAAGGCGGGAGACTTGATCAACATCACTGTGCCGACCGGCAACTTCGGCAACATTCTCGCGGCTTACTACGCGAAGCTGATGGGGCTTCCCGTGAAGAAGCTGATCTGTGCCTCGAATGTCAACAAGGTGCTCGCTGACTTCTTCGAGACGGGAGAGTACGACAGAAAGAGAGAGTTTATTCTCACGTCTTCGCCCTCCATGGACATCCTGATTTCGAGCAATCTTGAGCGGCTGATCTACAGGATTACAGGAAATGAGTCCGCGCGGTGCGCCGCGTTCATGAAGGACCTCTCCTCAAAAGGTGAGTACTGCATCACTGATAAGATGCGGGAGGGGCTTAAGGACTTCCGCGGAGGCTTCGCGACGGAGGAAGAGAATTTCGCGGGAATCCGTGAGCTTTATGAGAAGACCGGCTATGTCATTGATACACATACCGGAATCGCAAATGCCGTATACAGGCGGTACGCGGCGGAAACGGGAGATAAGACTCCGACAGTGATCGCTTCCACGGCCAGCCCCTACAAGTTTGCGGGAAGCGTGGTCGGAGCCATTTCTCATGAGAAGGCAGAGGGGAAGTCGGACTTCGAACTGATCGACGAGCTGAGAGCTCTTTCGGGCGTGCCGGAGCCTCCCGCGATCACGGACATCCGCACGGCGCCGGTCCGCCATGAGACCGTGACGGAGATTGAGAATATGCCGGATGTGGTTCTTAAGTTTCTTGGACTTTCGGACCGCGCATGAGCTTCTTTTCATAAAAAGAAAACACGGGTGACAGGCAGTGAGAATGCAATGGAACAAGCTCCTCTCCGACAGAAGAATCCATCAGGAGGAGCGGCCGGGCGAACTGAAGAAGGATCTGCGCAGCGCGTTCGAGAAGGATTACCACAGGATTATTGTGAGCGCCTCCTTCCGGAGACTCCAGGACAAGACCCAGGTCTTTCCCCTGGACCGCAGCGATTTTATCCGGACGCGGCTCACGCACTCGCTTGAGGTATCCTCGGTCGGCAGATCGCTGGCGCAGAACATCGGGGTCTCCATAGCGGAGGACGAGCTGGACGGTTCCTTTTCCAAGCAGGCGCAGCGGGACATCTGCGATATCCTGCAGTGCGCGGGACTGATCCACGATATAGGGAATCCGCCCTTCGGACATTTCGGCGAGGAATCAATCCGCGAGTGGTTCGCGAAGAATCTCGATGAACTGAAGTTCAAAGGGAGGCCGGTCAGGGAATTCCTGAATGACCAGCAGTACCAGGACCTCCTTCACTTCGAGGGCAACGCGCAGGGGCTCAGGATGGTGACGAGGCTCGACTATCCGGCCAAGAATTACGGCATGAACCTAAGCTGCGGCCTTCTGTCCGCCATGATTAAATACCCGACTGCATCTACGAATGCATCGGCCTCGTCCCGCGACCTCAAGATGCGGAAGACGGGGTACTTCTTCTCCGAGGAGGAGATCTTCGATATTATCCGCGAGGAGACCGGGACAAAAGACGCCAGAAACCCGCTTGCTTTTATTCTTGAGGCGGCGGATGACATCGCCTATGCGACGGCGGATATAGAGGACGCATTTAAGAAGGGATTCTTCAGCTACAGCACTCTGACCTATGAGCTGCAGCTGCGGGGAGTCAGCAAACCCTGCAGGGAGAAGCTGGACGCGTATTATGACATGGCGAGGATGTCCGGCCTTATGGCCCCCGAGGAATATGCGGTGAGGACATGGCTCAGGGACATGCAGGATCTGCTGATTGTCTCGGCGACGGTCGGATTTGTGTCCAATTACGATCTGATCATGGAAGGAATCTATCCTAAGGATATCTTTGAGGGACGAGCCTCTGTCGGGCTCTTAAAGGTGCTCAAAGAGATCGCGTATGACTACGCGTTTACGTCGATGTCCATCTTCAAGACCGAAATCGCGGCGAACCGGGTGCTCACCTATCTCATGGACATCCTGGTGCCTTCCGCGCTGGTGTATGACACGGATTCCCCTCCGGGCCTCATGGAGGAAAAGTACCTGTCTCTCATTCCGGATAACTACCGGCAGGTCTATCACTCCCGGACGAAGGGGCGCAGGGCGGAGGAGTGTGTCTATGACCGCATTCTTCTTGCGACGGATACCATCAGCGGCATGACCGATTCTTATGCCAGCGATCTCTATAAACAATTGACCGCTATTTGAGAATCGTTTATAATTGAGTCACCTGGAATGTGCGATCCCCTATTTTATTCTGAACCTACACTAGACATAAGGGATTCCTACATAGCCGGTTCGGATGCCAGGCCCCATCTTCGTACAGGGGAAGACAGAAGAGCGGTTGCGGTTACCCACCTGGCGCAGGCTAGGTGTCAGTTCTATAGGAACGGCATTCCGGGACATGAAAGAGGAAGCTTCTCTTAAAGCTGAAAGAGTCATGGTTATGACTCTTTCATTGTATGGGGGCAGATAAGGAAAGGAAATCATGAAGATCGAAAGCAGCTCGTTTGGAACGACGAAAGACGGCAGTCAGGTTACGGCTTATACCGTTACGAATCATCAGGGAGCCTATATTACAGTCATAGATTACGGCGCGGTGCTGCAGAGCATCGGGATGCCGGACGCGGAGGGAAAGATCATTGATGTGGCGCTCGGCTATGACAATGTCGCATCATATGAGTTGAATCCGCCTCACTTCGGTGCCACCATCGGACGGAACGGAAACCGGATTGAGGAGGGAGCCTTCAGTCTGGACGGTGTGGATTACCAGCTTGAAAAGAACGAGAAGGGACGCAATAACCTTCACAGCGGTCCCGACGGATACGAATTCCGCATGTGGGAGGCCCGTGCGGACGAGGCCAACGGCTGCGTGTCCTTCTCGATCGTCAGCCCGGACGGAGACCAGGGCTTCCCGGGCGAATTCCGCGTCACTGTGACTTATATGCTCACGGAAGAGAATAAAGTCAAGATTCATTATGAGGGCACCGCGGACCGCTCCACGGTCGCGAACATGACGAATCATTCCTATTTCAACCTGAACGGACATAACAGCGGATCCATCCTGGAGCATACCCTTCAGATCAACGCGGACGGGTATGTGCCGGTGGACGAGAACTCCATTCCTTACGGAACTGTGGAATCTGTAGAGGGAACGCCGTTTGATTTCCGCAAGCCGAAAAAGATCGGGCAGGACGCGGAAGCCGCCAGCGAACAGCTTGCGCATACAGGCGGGTACGATCACAATTTCGCGCTGAACGGCAGCGGACTTCGTGAGGTCGCATCCGCGAAGGGCGATGTGAGTGGAATCACCATGAAGGTTCTGACGGATCTCCCGGGCATGCAGTTCTATACCGGGAACTTTATCAGCGGCCCTCAAGGCAAGGGCGGAACGGACTATCACGTCCATGACGGTTTCTGCCTGGAGACCCAGTACTTTCCAAACAGTATCAATGTCCTCGCTTTTGAGAGCCCGAAGCTCCCGGAAGGAACGGCGTACAGCACCACGACGTGCTATACATTCGGCAGATAAGGCAGTCATAAAGTGCCATAAGCGAAGGACGGAACACACCCCTTGATTAAAAATGTTCTAAAGATATTTGGTGCATTTTTCAAAAGGATGCAGCAGGATCACATGGGCGCATATGCAGCAACATGCGCCTATTTTCTTATGATCTCTTTTGTTCCGTTCCTAATGATCTTTATGTCTTTCGCCGGGGCATTTCATGCCGATAATGCGAAGCTGTCCGAGGATATCATGGCGGTTATTCCGTCGGGACTGAAAGCCTACGTGGAAGCGATCATCGCGGAAGTTACGGTGAAGAGATATGTGTTCGTCCCTCTGTCGGTGATTGTGCTGCTCTGGTCCGCAGCCAAGGTCTTCCATGCGCTGACGAACGGACTGAATGTCATCAGCAGGGTGCAGGAAACCCGTGGATGGTTTTACTTAAGGCTCCGGTCCATGATTTTCGTGGTGGTGTTTTTCATCTTTGTGGGGATCGCGGTATTAAGCTCCATACCCTGGGGGAATGTGGAAGCGTGGGCGACCGGGACATTTCCGGTGCTCAAAGATATCATCCGGTTCTTCTATTCCTTCCGGATACTGATCGGATATTTCGCGCTGATTCTGGTTTTCCTGTTTGTCTATAAGTTTCTTCCAAACTGCTATTACACATTCAGAAGCCAGTTTCCGGGCGCGCTCATCGTCTCTACCGTCTGGATGTTTTTCTCGTACCTGATGTCGCTCTATTATCAGCACAACAGGAATTTCAACGATACATACGGGAACATGACGGGAATGATTCTCGCGATGATCTGGCTGTATTTCTGTATGTATTTCATCCTGTTCGGCGCGGAACTGAACCGCGTGATCTATGAAGATCCGGAGGACAACGTCATCGTGAATACGCTGGGAGCCGTGAAGGACGCCAGCGTCCGGAAGCAGCAGGAGATCGCCGAGGAGCTGGACGAGCACTCTCTGTGGCGGCCCCTGAACGGTGACGAGACAGATCTTCCGACGCATCAGCCGAAAGATATCGAGATCATCTGGGCGGATGAGGATGAGGAGACCCTTAAGGAGGCACTCCTTGTGAGGGAAGCTCTCCTCAGGAATGCGAGAATGCCGAGAGGAATGGCCGCTCCCATAGACTTAAGTGAGATCGTAAAAGAAGAGACCGCGGCGGAAGCTCCGGAAGGCGATAAGGAGACTGACGGCGGCACAAAGAGCGCTCCGCGCAAGTATGCATTTGACGACTGGACCGCGGGGGCCAAAACAATCGGAAATAGCGGCGGGCAATTGAAGCCGGCCGATGAAGAAAAAGTAGTGAATTTATTGGGAGGCACCAATGAGTGGAATTGAGGAAAAACTGAGACAGATTGAAGAGGAAGCATCGAAGGCGATCAACAGTGCGGAAGGCATGGAACGCCTGAAGGAGATCCGGGTTTCCGTTCTGGGAAAGAAAGGATCCCTTACTTCCGTGCTGAAGTCCATGAAGGACGTGGCGCCGGAAGACCGACCCAAGGTCGGCAAATGGGTCAACGACGCCCGCGAGCGGATTGAGACGTATATGGATGAGACCCGCGCCCGTCTTGAGGGCGCCATGCTTCTCTCCCAGCTGGAAAGTGAAGCGATCGACGTGACGCTGCCTGCGAAAAAGCAGAAGATCGGGCATGTTCATCCCAACACGATCGCGCTTGACGAAGTGGAGCGCATCTTTATCGGGATGGGATATGAGGTGATCGAGGGTCCGGAGATCGAGTACGACGACTATAATTTCACGAAGCTCAATATTCCGCCGAACCACCCGGCAAAGGACGAGCAGGACACCTTCTACATCACGGATGAGATCCTTCTGCGCACGCAGACATCGCCCGTCCAGGCCCGCATCATGGAGAAGGGAAAGCTCCCGATCCGCATGATTGCCCCGGGCAGAGTGTTCCGTTCGGATGAGGTGGATGCGACACACAGCCCGTCCTTCCACCAAATCGAGGGTTTGGTGATCGACAAGGGAATTACGTTTGCCGATCTGAAGGGGACGCTGGAAGTGTTTGCCAAGGAGCTGTTCGGCGAAGAGACCAGGACGAAGTTCCGCCCGCACCATTTCCCGTTCACGGAGCCTTCCGCCGAGATGGATGTTTCCTGCTTCAAGTGCGGAGGCAAGGGCTGCCGTTTCTGCAAGGGAGAGGGCTGGATCGAGATTCTCGGATGCGGAATGGTTCACCCCCATGTCCTGGAGATGTGCGGCCTTGATCCCGAAGAGTACGGCGGGTTTGCTTTCGGAGTGGGACTCGAGAGGATCGCGCTTCTGAAATACGAGATTGACGACATGCGGCTGCTCTATGACAACGACATCCGCTTCCTCAGCCAGTTCTGAGGCTTACAGTGAGTAAGCGAGTATAGTAAGGAGATAGAAGATTATGAATACATCTATGTCATGGATCAAGGCGTATGTTCCGGATCTGGACGTGACGCCGAAGGAATATATGGACGGGATGACTCTGTCCGGGACAAAGGTGGAGGGCTATGAGGAGCTTGACGCCTGTCTCGACAAGATCGT
>CACZQS010000116.1 GCA_902783325.1 uncultured Lachnospiraceae bacterium | reverse complement strand
TCTCTTCAATCAGAGGCTTGATTCCGGCGCCTCCTCCGCAGTAATACATCGTCTCAAGAGTATTCTCACGATTTTCAAATGTATAGTAGTTGATGGCGCGCATGACGTCGATCGCGATTCTTCCGTAGAGATCCTGAATCGCTTCATTGTTCAGCGCTCCCTCGCGGTTCTCTTTTATATTGATCTCGGCGATATGCGGGTCGCAGCCCATCACGTCCGCAACGGTATTCGCCAGCACCATGCCCCCCGTGTCGATGCTTCGGGTAACTTCATAGATGCCGTGGGAGAAAATGTCAACTCTCGTGGCGTTGCATCCGAGGTCAAGGACCGCAAAATCTCCGACCGCGAGCTCCGGATAGAGGCAGTGGAAGACATTTTGGATCGCCCGGCTCTCGGGCGCCGCCATGAGGAGCTTCACTCCAGCCCGCTTGAACATGGCCAGGTAATTGTCCATCACTTTCTTCGAAACAGCGATTGCCAGAAGGTCCATCTCCGTGACATTTTGCTCCTCATCCCGGATAAGTCCCACCATCGAGTAATCATAGATGTACTGGTCCTTATCATCGGAGATGAAATCGTGGAATTCATAGGCCAGGTTGTACTCGAGCTGCGCGGCGCTCATTGCCGGCATGCGGGTGCGCCTCGTGTACGCGATGGAATCCGGCAC
The DNA here is from genome assembly GCA_902783325.1 of uncultured Lachnospiraceae bacterium. GTDB lineage: Bacteria > Bacillota > Clostridia > Lachnospirales > Lachnospiraceae > Chordicoccus. The sequence goes on along the minus strand of CACZQS010000116.1, from coordinate 3,607 downwards.
CACAACCGCTCCCTTCTTGCAGGAGAAGCCGTATTTCCGGATACAGTCCCTGATGAGGTCCGCCATCGCCTCCCACTGGAGGATCTCACCTCCGCGCACCATATCTTCCGGGATATCCTCCACGGCAAAGCGGATCAGCCGCTCATTTTTTGTCTCCGCGAGCTTGATCCGGCGGTTGCCGATCTCAACGCCCAGATAGGATGATTTCGCCATAGTCTTGATTTCCTTTTATATTGATTCCGCGGTGCCGCTTCCGGAGATATCCTTCAAAAGCGCACGCATATTCCAGTGTCAGAAAAGTCCGGTGTACCAGCCCACAACGGCCGGTCCGGCCAGGAGGCTGATATAGGTCGCTGCCGCGATCGCCGGTCCGAAGGGGATGCGCTGTTTCTTGAGGAGCGCTACCATAAGAAGGCCGGTGATGCACGATAGAATCAGGTTGAAGAACCCGACCGCAAGTCCGAGATAGAGCCCGACGACAAAAAGGAGCTTGATATCTCCCCCGCCAAGGGATTCCTTTCCGGTGATCTTGTCAAAAAGAAGCGAGAACAGGAGCATCGCGCCAGCAATCACGAAGGCGCCGAGGAGGCTGCTCTGCACCGTCACACCCAGGCTGGGACCGATCCATGCGGACAGACCCGAGGCTCCGTCCCGCGGAAGTACGAGCGGGATTGTAACGGCCCACCAGATGATGCCCGCAATGATGAATCCGTTCGGGATCCGGTAGGTCTCAAGATCCACCAGGGACAGTCCCAGAAGAATCACGGACAGTCCGAGATAGCGGAGCGTCTCGCCGCTGATTCCGAAGCGCAGGACAATCCCGACAAATGCCGCTGCCAGGAGGAGCTCCGTGAACATATAGCGCGGAGAGATCTTCTTTCCGCAGTAGCGGCATTTTCCTCTTAAAAACAGATAGCTGAAGACCGGCACGAGATCGAGGGCTTTCAGCTCATGCCCGCACTCCGCGCAGTGGCTGCGCCCCTTGAGAAAGCTCTCGCCATGGGCAATCCGCCACGCGGCACAGTTGATAAAGCTGCCGAAAACCGCTCCGAGCACAGCGGCCAGGATGGCGCAGTACACGAGAAGGAGCGGGCTGCTTAACGTTATGCTCATCGCTTACCTCTCTCCCAGTTGAGCTTGACATTGCCGCCGCCGGTCACGACGCGGATGACCATCGTCTTCGTGGGGCTGCGCCATGTCTCATCGCCGATCGTCATGACCTCATAGTCGTTGTAGCCGAGGGGCCGCTGCGCGATGATCGCATTGTTGATGTCGTCGTAGTAACCGATGTATTCCCCGTTGGTATAGTGCGCGCAGGTGCCGCTGCTGTTGCCGCAGCTGTCGACCGGGCAGCCGAGCCCGTTATTCGAATTGACGATGGCGACAGACTCCGCCGTGTTTTCGCGGAGCGCGTCCTCGCCCTTCCTCTGCTGGGCGCTTAAATACCGCACTCCCTCAATCGCAAAGAAAGCGCACATCACAGCAATCAGCGCCACGAGCAAAACCTCGCGCCGCGTCACTGCTCCAGATGTATCTTTCAGCTTGTTCCACATTTCTTAAGGCTCCTCGGGTCTGATGTATCCACAGGATTCAAAGCATAGACGCTGCAGGCCGAGAACAGTTATGTAAACTTTTATGACAATGGGGACAGTCCCCCTTGTCATAATTGTTTACATAAGATCATACATAGTGAACATCGGCAGGTAGATGCCGAGCACGATGAAGCCGGCGAAGGCCGCCAGGAACACCATGATCGTCGGCTCGAGCTTGCTGATGGCCTTCTGTACCGCGTAATCGGATTCGTTGGTGTAGTAGGCGCCGATAACCTGAAGGGTCTTCTCCAGTTCACCGGTCTCCTCGCCGATGGCCGTCATCTCCTGCAGGATCGACGGAAAGTATTCGCTCTGCCGGATGCAGTCGCCGAGCCGGTAGCCGGCCTCGACCTGGTCAACCATCCTCTTCACCTCAAGCGAAAGCTGATAGTTGTCCATGACTTTGCTGGTGACGCTGAGCGCATTGCCGACCGGCAGACCCGCCTCAAGAAGCGCCGCCATCGTGTTGGCGAACTGCGCCGCACCGTTCAGCGTATTGATGTTGCCGAGCACCGGTATTTTCAGCAGCGTCTTGGCCTGTGAGATGCGCCCCTTCTCGGTCCGCCCGTAAAGAAGCGTACCGACGACAAACGCGACGAGCACCGCAGCCATGAGCCACCACCATGCGGCGAAGAAATCCGACATGGCGATCATGACCTTGGTAATCGTAGGCACTTCGCCGCCCAGGTCGCCGAACACAGCCGTCAGCGTCGGCATGACCTTGATCATGACGACGAAGAGCACGACGATCGCGACGACGATAACGAAGAGCGGGTAAGACATCGCTGACCGCACCTTCTGCGCGAGCTGGTAGGACTTGGAATAGTAATCCTCCAGCGTCTTGAAGGAGTGCTCCAGCGTACCGGAATATTCACCGGCGCGAACCGTTTCGATAAATGTCACCGGCAGACCTTCGCAGTTCTTCTCAAAGCTGTTGGCGACGGAAGCGCCCTGTGAAACATCCTGCGCCGAAGCGTGAAGCATCGCTTTGAGCTTCTTGTCCTCGGTCTGGTTGGCGATCATTTCCATGCAGACCGCGATGTTCATGCCGGACTGCAGCATGATCGCAAACTGCGAGCACATCACGGAAAGTGCCTTGGGATCTACCTTTTTATTGATGTCCTTGCTTAAAAATGCCAGGGCATCGTTCTTGACGACGGCATCGACTTTGATTACAACGGGATACTGCGCTTTAATTCGCGCTACCGCCGCGTACTCGTCGATCGCGTCCACGACGCCGTTTACCTTGGCGCCGTCCGCCGAAAGGGCCGTATACTTATAAGTTGCCACTTATGTGCGCTCCTTTCTTCACGGATTATTGTCTCTTAAACAACCCTCTTCCCTGCTGCTGCGAGCCGACACCCTGCGCCGCTCCCATGGGGCGCGCCGCCGGATTTCCTCCCGTCTGGCCGGGGCCCGCTGGACGGGCTGCAGAACCGGCCGGTCCTGCCGGGCGTGTACTGAAGGTGCTCATGCCGCCGACATTTGCCCGGACATACTCCGGATCCGCCGCCGCGTCGATCGCCGTCTGCGTGTCGATCTTGTTCTCGCGGACCATCTGCAGGAGGCAGTTGTCCATCGTGATGCTGCCCTGCTTGGCAGAGGAAAGAAGCGAAGACTGCATCTGCGGGGTCTTGCCCTCGCGGATCAGGTTCTTGATCGCGACGGTGACGTACATCGCTTCGCAGGCAGCGCAGCGTCCCTTTCCGCCCTTTCTCACAAGCAGCTGCTGCGAGAGCACTGCCTTCAGGGTAGTCGAGAGCTGCATGCGGATCTGCGGCTGCCTCTCCGCCGGGAAGGAGCCGACGATACGGTCGACGCTGTCAACCGCGGAGTTCGTGTGCAGTGTCGCGAAGACCAGGTGGCCGGTCTCGGCCGCCGTCAGCGCGATTTCGATCGTCTCCGGGTCACGCATCTCGCCGATCAGAATGATATCCGGGTCCTCGCGGAGGATCGCGCGGAGGCCGTCGGAATAGGACTTCGTGTCCTTGCCGATCTCTCTCTGGTTGATGAGG
>CACZQS010000115.1 GCA_902783325.1 uncultured Lachnospiraceae bacterium | reverse complement strand
ATAGACTTCCCGGTTGTCCGTCAGATAGACCGTATCGTTCTTACTCGTTCCGTCCCCGTCGGAAGCTGCGCCTCCTATCCCCTTAGAGCTCCCCACCCACGGATATACTCTGGCCCGCAGCGCGATCTTCAGCTTCGGAACACCGAGTTCCGGGAACGGGAATTCCATCTTGTAACTCTTTATCAGATCCACCCAGTTCCCGTCGGCATTCTCTCCCAGAAGGTTCGCGGCCATGGCCATCTTTCTCGCTTTATTGGACAGGGACAGATTCTCCTTCACCTGGATCCGCATCGCATTCATAAACACGATCAAAGTGAGGCAGGCAATAAAGAAAACCGGAAGGATTCCCGCGCACTCCACAGTAAGAGAAGCCTGTTTGAGCTGTCCCGGCTTAAGGCATACCCGGCCATTCTTTATTCTCCCGACCAAGACAGTAAAACGCATGCGCTTCCTCCTTCCCGATTTTCACATTTCCAAATAGGCAATCGACCTCTCTACCGGAAATGTCACCCGCCCTTCGGACCGGATGCTGATTCTGACACTTAAGGCCGAGATACAGGCATCCAGACGGAAGTCCGGCCTCCCCGAGCCCCGGACATAAGACTCCACCATATCCATGGCCCGCGGAGTCAGTGTCCTTCGCTGCATCACCATGATGAACGTAGCAAGATATTCTTCGTAGCTGATTCCTCCGGCGCAGTCCCTCGGAAGATTCTCGATATTCCCGCCGGACGCGGCCAGGTCCTCCACATCCGTCTGCCAGGTCGTGCGGTCCTTCCTGATCGCCACCTTGTATCCGGAAAGAAGCGCCCTCACATCCACAAGGCTCTCCGCATAAGCCCACAGGGCCGCCAGGATCGCTTTGATTACAGGCTCCGCCTCAGGAATAAACATCACAGTTCCTATGAACAGCGCAAGCATGGAGAGCTCCGGGCTCTTTTCCGGATCCGTATAGAGGCACAGCATATTGGCCGCCTGCCTGACCTTCATGAGATCCCCGATCACAGCGGAGAGGTTATCTTTGTCCTTGTACTTTCCTTTCAGCAGGTACTCCATCTGATAGGCAAGGCAGCTCTCCTCTTTCGGATGTGCATAGGAACCGAAGTGCCCGATGACCCAGGCCATGTAAAACAGATTATCCGTTCCGCCGGCTGCCCCTGTCGCGTCAATGATGCCAAGCCCCGTGGAGAGCTGTCTCTTCGAAACAAGCGAATTCTTGTCGACCGACCGGCCCGATATTCGCTCCTTGTCCGGCACCACGATATCCATGACCTTCTTCCGGTAGAGCCTGTAAAGAGCGGGAAGCGGGTTTATGAAGCCTTCCGGCACTTCGACGCTTTCCTCTTCCGGAAGTACCTCTCCTCTTGCCGCCGCCTCTTCAGCCGCCTCTTCCCTCTCCTTCTTTGCCTCCTCGGAAGCCGCTTCCACAGCTCCGTACTGATCCGCGGAAGAATTCTCCATCAGGGCCTTTCCTTCCTGCTCCACTTTCTGCCGCTCGGTCAGCTTCTCCTGAAGAAATGCCATGCCGTCCGCCGCTGCGGTTTCCTTGACGGCCTGGACGGCCTGGGCTTCAAACGGAATTCCTCCTGCGTCCGTCGCGAGTGTATACGCCGTGACCGCACTCCCTGTTCTCTCAAGCTGGAGCAGATTCTTTCCGCCAAGAAGCGCAAGTCCTTTATTCGGGTGCAGAATATAATCCATGGAATCCTCTATGAGAGCGATACAGCTCCCGATATCCGCGTCGCTGCCGCCGCTTCCCGCGTTCAGGAAAAACAGGCCGTATTCTTCCATGAGCTGCCTGTCGTAGCGGGCGAACAGGGAATAGAGCGCCTGGTCCGCACCGTTTGCGGCCTGCATCCTGCCCGCACTCACTTTTACGGAAATGATCGAGGTCATAATAAGAGAAACAAGGACGCACATCATCAGCACAAAATAGATTGTCACGCTCCCGCGCACCCGGCATTCTTTCATCACCCGTCCCGCCTTTCTTCAGGTATCCGTCCGGTCAAACTTTTCCGCTCTGGGTCGACACCTTGTTCATCAGTGTCCGCATCAGGCTTGTAATCTGGTCTTTAAAAATCATCACCAGAGCAATCAGGACAAGCAGCACCAGCACGATCTCCACAACCGTGACGCCGTCCTCTTCCACTAAAAAAGAGCGCACTTCACCCATAGACCTTCACCTCCTCCCTGTTATTCGATTCTGATTCGGAAAAGCGGAAGCCGGAAAAGGCAGCCGCTGTAAAAATGACAGGCCGGCAGCGATGGAATACCAGTTATAAGTGCTGCCGCGAGTATAGTATAGCGAACCGCGGCGGACACGTGCAAGTCGGAATACTGCACGAAGTCCGCCGCGGGAATTTCGTCAACAATCAACTATTTACAAGCAATCCATCAACGCTTAAGAATCAGTCTGATCAGGGCAAACACCGCTGCCGCTGCAGCCAGAAGAATCCCTGCTGCAAGCTCGGGCGGGAAAGACCTGGCATCCGCCGTATCATGAGCGCCGGCCGCCTCATGAGCTTCCTCTTCCGGCACCGCATGCACTTCGGCAGCTTCACCTGCATCCGGCTGCACGTCATTCTCCTGAGCCATGCTATAAGCCTCATCCGCCCTATAGGCCTCATGAGTCTCATCCGCCTTATAGGTGTCATTGGCTTCATCTGCCTCATAGACTTCATCTGCCTCATAGGCCTCTTCCGCCTCATAGGCCTCATAAGCTTCCGCCCCGGCCATCTCATAAGCTTCATAGGCTTCCGCTTCCTCCCCGGCTTTTTCCCGCGCTTCCTCCTTAAGAGGCGCAAAACCGGCCGCCTCCTTCGCCTCGCCAATAGATGGCGGCGCTGCGGCATTTTCCCCTGCGGAATTCATTTCCAGGGTCGTGAGGCTCCCTCCCGTCTGCAGCTTCGGGGCACTTCGCACCGCAAAGAGAATGAGGAACACGGCTGCGGCGGCAGCACAGATGCGGACACCCCACATAGAAACGATTCGGAGCGAAACAGTGCGGGACGGGGCGGAGGGATCGGCTTCCAGAATATACGCCTCATCGATCTCGTTCATGTATTTCAGCAGATCTTCGCTCTTCATACCTCGATCCCCTCTTTCTCAAGCTTCTTTGCCAATGCCTCCCTCGCCCTTTTCAGCATCATCTTTGTCTTGCTCTCCGAAAACCCCATGGACTTCGCGATGTCCTTAACGTCCTCAAAGTACCAGTACCTGCGGACAAACACGATCCGGTTTTCCCTCGAAAGGTCTTTTAAGAATGCATTCAGAGTGTCCTTAATCACGGCTCCGTCGGCAGACCAGTTTGAAGCGCGCTCGTCGGCGACGCATTCCGCCAGCTCGTCAAGGGCCGCGGCCGTCACGCCGCCGCCCCGTTTTTGGGCTGTATCCTTCTCGATCCGGTTGAGTGAGAGGTTGCGCGTGATCTTTCCGAAAAATGCCTTGAGAAATGATGGCCTCGTCGGAGGGATCGTATTCCACGCGCGCAGCCAGGTATCACTGACGCACTCCTCGGCGTCTTCGGCATTTCCCAGGATATTTCTTGCGATAGTACCGCAGTACCTTCCGTATTTTTTGTCCGATTCGCTCACAGCCCTCTCGGATCTCTGAAAATATAATTCAATGATCGCGGCATCTTCCATAAATCATTCCTCTTCGCACAGAATTATATTCGCTTATAAAACAAGACCGGAAATCCTCCGGTCCCGTCACTATTCCTGCTTCTTTTCCTTCAGGAGCGAGGTAATTGTCTCGATATCATTCCCTGTCAGCCTGATGTTGCTCGTATATTCCTGGCCGTCTTTTGTCTTTACTCTGATCTCAAGGACGTTGCCCTCTTCCAGCGCCTTCTCCCTGAGCATTTTCAGGAAGGGGACCACCTTCGGGTGCTCTTCCTTAAAAATGTGAAAACGGTCCTTCAATTTCAGAAGCTGCAAAGGATTAATAGCCATAGTGATGATCCTCCCATAGTATGTTTTCAGGATTTATCAGTATCCTGTCAGGCCCCGCCCGTGCCGGCCGGCATCAGGAACGCCCCGGCCACAGAACATAATAACAGATTGCTTTAAAAATGAAAACCGCTTATCATCCCAGCAGCCCCTCGAAGCCGTACTTGCGGAACCTCTCTTTGTAATAAGCCAGCTCCTGCTGCACGATTTCATCGATCGCGCGCATACCGAGCAGTTCAACCGGAGCCCTGTCATCCGTCAGGATGCGGTCTCCCCCTTCATACGGGACCAGCCTCTCGCGGACTCCTCTCATGAGATTTGAAAGGCTCTCGTCCTCCAGCTTCAGGATCCGCTCATAAGTCTCTTCACCGGACAGATCCCGGGCGGAGGCGAACAGCTCCCGGTTGGTGCTTCCCGGCACGTCCGCATAATAAACGTACGGAAAGACACTAGCGATGGTATCCTCAAGATACGTATTGATCCCGTCCGCGGCAGATGACCGCATATTCATGTTGACGACCATCACGCCGCCCTCCGCCAGATGTTCCTTCACCAAAGTGAAAAACTCTGCGGAGGACATCTGGAAAGGAATGGTGATGTCCTGATAGGCGTCCACCATGATGACGTCATACTTTTCGGGATCCGCGGCGAGAAAAGCGCGGCCGTCGTAAGTGATTACCTCCGCCTCCTCAGGCGCGTCAAAATAGCGCCCGGCAAGCTCCGT
>CACZQS010000114.1 GCA_902783325.1 uncultured Lachnospiraceae bacterium | reverse complement strand
GCGACCTTATCCTGTGTGAGATCCCGGGCTTCCACTTCCCCGAAGTTGCCCATTTTATCCGCGATGTGGAGGCTTTTCCCTCCGGGTGCGGCACACATGTCGATGATGTAATCGCCTTTGATCGGGCCTGCCGCTTCCGCTACCAGCATCGAGCTGGTGTCCTGCGGGAAGATCCACCCGTTCCGGAAAGCCGTGAGCGCGGGCAGATAGTTATAGTCCGCGATCTCATAGGCATACGGCAGATAGGAAGCCCGGCGGACCGACACTCCCTGGCTCTCGAGAGATTCGATTATGGTCGAAGGATTGATGCGGTCCGTCTTGAAGCGCACGATAGTCGGGCGCTCCTTCAAAAGCGCCTCCAGCATCCACTTTGTGAGGATCCTGCCGTATTCGTCGAGCCAGCTTCGCACGATCCACTCCGGCATGGAATATCTCACGGAGAGATACCGCACTGCTTCGAGCTGCTCGTCCGGATAAGCTATGCTGTCCCCGTTCCGGATGATGCTCCGCAGCACGCCGTTTACAAATCCCTTCAGGTTGTAAAAGCCCTTCTGCTGTGTCAGCTTGACGGCTTCATTGACGGCCGCCGCAGCCGGCACGGAATCCATGCAGCGGATCTGATAGACAGCACTGCGCAGGATATCCCGGATCACCGGCTTCATTTTCTCAACCGGGATCGTGGCGAACTGATCGATGATATAATCCAATTCAATGAGACGCTCAATCGTACCCTCGCAGACTCTGGTGATGAATGCGCGGTCCCTTCTGGGAAGATACTGGTATTTCTCCAGTGCCCCGCGGATCGCCATATGACTGTAAATGCCGCCTAAGCTGATCTCTCCCAGAATCTGTACGATTATGTCTCTTATATTGTCGTTCATCTTAAGTTATGCTCCTTGATGCTTCAATTCGCATTTTTCTTTCCGAGGTAAGGATTGCGGATGACATATCCCCGCAGGAATTCGGCCGCCGTCATCCTTCGCCGTCCTTCCATCTGGAGTTCATCGAGGATCAGGATTCCTCTGCCCGTCTGAACATAGATCCCCTTTGCGTCCTGACGGACGATGCGGCCCGCGCTGCCCTCCTCTCCGAGAAGATCTTCCTTCCCGACGTGCGCGCCCCAGATCTTCAGAGTCTTTCCGTCAAGCGTCGTCCAGGCAGAGGGCCACGGATTCATCGCCCGCACCTTTCTTGCGATCTGGGCGGCATCTGCGGTCCAGTCCACGAATCCTGTTTCCCTGCTGATCATAGATGCATAAGCCGTCGTGCTTTCTTCCGGCTGAGGCGTATAGACCGCTTCGCCGCTCTCCACCTTCGGGAGGGTCTCCACAAGAAGCGCGGCCCCCTCTTTTGCCAGCTTGTCAAACAGGCTTCCGCCGGTCTCCTCATCCGTGATCTCCACCTCCCGCACGGAAACGATATCGCCGGTGTCGAGGCCCTCATCCATGCGCATGATGGTCACGCCGCTTTTTTTGCAGCCGTCCAGAATCGCGTGCTGGATCGGTGCCGCACCGCGGTAGGCAGGGAGGATGGACGCATGCACGTTGAGGCATCCGTACTTCGGCAGATCCAGAATCTCCTGAGGGATAATCTGGCCAAATGCCGCCACTACGATCGCTTCCGGATTCCTGTCCCGGATCCACGCTGCCGCCTCTTCATTATTTCTCACCCGCGCCGTCTGGTACAGCGGAAGACCGCGCCTGAGCGCCTCCGCCGCCACAGGTCCCGGGGTAATCTCCATCTTTCTGCCCTTCGGCCTGTCGACCTGCGTCACGACGCCCGTGACCTCGTGCCCCGCCTCACAGATCGCGGCAAGTGTCTGCACCGCAAAATCCGGCGTTCCCATAAAGACGATTCTCATAGTCATTCTTCCTCTTAATCAATGAAATGCCCCCTCACCCCGTTCGGCGGCCAGTCGTCGGAACCATTCCAAATGATGCTTCGCATCATGGTTCCTCCTCATCATCTTCGTAGTTAACGTCTTTGAGTCCCCCCTCGACTTTTTCCATGTACATATGACCTTCAAGATGGTCAATCTCATGGCAGAGAGCCCGCGCCAGAAGTCCTTCGCCTTCGATGCGTACCGGCTCCATATTCTCGTTCAGGGCTTCCACGACGACGTGCATGGGGCGTGTCACCTGACCGGTCTTGCCGGGAAGGGACAGACAGCCCTCATCTCCTGTCTGTTCGCCGTCGGACTCCAGGATTTTCGGGTTGATCAATGTCAGGGGCTGAGGTTCCTCGTCCTCCTCCACGGCCACGTCGATCACGCAGATCTGCTTCAGTATGCCGACCTGGGGAGCCGCAAGGCCCACGCCATTTCCATCGTACATGGTATCATACATGTCCGCGATCAGTTCCTTCAGGCGGGGAGTCATCTCTTTTACTTCCCTGCATTTCTTTTCAAGCACCGGGTCTCCGGCGATCCGTATTGTTCTCAGCGCCATTTTCCGTATGTATCCCTTCTTAAAAATGATTCATTGAAAATCAAACATGATATGGATCTCATCGAAGCCGCGGTTGAGCGCGATATACTCTTCGATCATATCCTTCGCGCGGATCAGCTGTTCCTTCCTGGTATTCCGCACGTAAATCACTTTTCTGTATTGATCGCGCACCTTCCCCACACTTGCGGGCGCGGGGCCGATGGCCATCAGCTTTCCCTCCGGATCGATGCGGCCTATGTACCTCCGGATATACTGCATGCCGGTGTCGAGCAGCTCCTCGTCGGGAGACGATCCCATGATCGCAAGAAGCCCTCCCGCCGGAGGATACTGCATGAGCTTCCGGAAAGCGATTTCTTCCCGGAAAAATGCCTCGTAATCCTGCGCGGCGCCTGCGGTAACGGCATAATGCTCAGGCGAATACGTCTGGATGACGGCCTCTCCCGGTCTCTCGCCGCGCCCGGCTCTGCCCACTGCCTGCGCTATGAGCTGATAGGTTCTCTCTCCGGAACGGTAGTCGCTTTCGTTAAGTGACAGATCCGCGAGCAGCACACCGACGAGCGTCACACGGGGAAAATCGTGGCCTTTCACGATCATCTGCGTGCCGATGAGAATATCGGCTTCTCCGTCCGCAAAGCTCTTCAGAATCCGGCTGTGCCCTTCCTTTCCCCGCGTCGTGTCGAGATCCATCCTGAGGATCCGGGCAGCGGGAAATGCCTTCCCGACGATTTCCTCGACCTGCTGTGTTCCCACCGTGATACCGCTGATGTGCTTTGAGCCGCACTCCGGGCAGCTCTTCAATTCAGGGGTCTCATAACCGCAGTAATGGCATATGAGCATGCCGTTTGAGTGGCGGGTGAGGGATACGTCGCAGTGGGGGCATTTTACGACATAGCCGCAGGAACGGCATGTGACGGCCCCGGCATAGCCTCTGCGGTTCAAAAAGAGCATTACCTGGCCGCCTCCGGCGAGGTGTGACTCCATCTTCTCCCTCAGGATGTCCGAGAGGATGCTTCTGTTGCCGTTTTTCATCTCGGAGCGCATGTCCGCGATGCTTGTCTGCGGGAGGCTTCTTCCCCCGAAGCGCGAAGAAAGCGATACTCCCAGGAAATCTCCGGTCTTCACCTGATAAGCGGAACGTACCGACGGCGTCGCCGAGCCGAAGAGCACCCGCGCGCCTTCGATCTCCCCTCTCTTAACCGCGACCTCCGCCGCGTAATAGCGGGGCATGAGCTCCGAGTGGTACGATTCCTCGTGTTCCTCGTCGATCACGATGAGGCCCAGCTTCGGGAAGGGCGTAAAGAGCGCGGATCTCGGTCCGACCATGACGGAGACATCCCCGCTTCTTGCGGCCTTCATCTGGTCATAGCGCTCTCCTCCGGAGAGTCTGGAATGCAGGAAGGAAACGCGGTCTCCGAACCTCCTGACGAAGCGCAGAACCGTCTGCCAGGTGAGTGCGATCTCAGGGATGAGGACGATGGCCTGTTCCCCTCTTTCAAGGGCATCCGCGATGAGCTCCGTGTAGACGACGGTCTTGCCGCTGCCGGTAATGCCCTGAAGCAGTACCGGGCGGCGAAGGGCCCGGCCCCGGGACTCGCAGCTATCGCCCCACTCGCGCCGGATCGCCTCGCAGACTTCTGCCTGGGAATCCGTCAGGACATCCGGCGGACACATCTCGGCTTCTTCCGTCACGCGTCTTAAGATCTCCGTGACCGAGATCTTCACGATGCCTTCCCCGGCCAGGGCCCGGATCACGGAAGCACTGACATGCGCCTCTTTTTCAAGAGCCCGCATATCCTTCGGGCCGCTTTCCAGTGCCCTTACGATTCGCGCTTTCGCGACAAAATGCTTTTTCTCAAAGGTCTCCGCGAGGGATGCGGCGCCGGCCGGATCCGTAAGGGAAACCGTGCGCTCCGTGACCGCGCCGACCTTTTTTCTTAAAGGCAGCACCGTCTTCATGGCGCGGATCATCGTGGAGCCGTACCTCCGGCTCATCCAGGCGGCAAGCTGCACAAGCCTGCCTTCCGCTGTCTCCCCGCCCGCCGTCACGGCCAGCAGATTCTTGATCTTCTCCTCGGGAAGAGTGCTCTCGTCCGAAAGTCCTATGACGTAGCCCTGAATCTCCCGGTTGTTTCTTCCGAACGGGATGCGCACGGAACAGCCGGGCACGCAGTCTTCCCGCATTTCTTCAGGAATCCGGTAGGTAAACGGGCGGTCCAGCTCCTCGGCCTCGATGTCCACGATCACCTGCGCATAGCATTTTTTCATACAGTCGTTCCGCTTTTCTGCCTATCCTCTTCGAGGATCTCCCGGATCAGTTCTCTCTCATCCATCGGGTATTTTTTGCCGCAGATCTCCTGATAATCCTCGTGGCCCTTGCCCGCAAGCACGATCACATCCCCTTCCTCACCGTGATGGATCGCGTAGGCGATGGCCTCCTTCCGGTCGATGATCGTGATATACTTCCCGTCTGTCTTTTTGATGCCGGTCACGATGTCGTCGATGATGGCCTGAGGCTCCTCGAAGCGGGGATTGTCAGATGTAATGATTGTAAAATCGGCCAGTTTTCCGGACACTTCTCCCATCTCGAAGCGGCGGGCTTTCGAGCGGTTCCCTCCGCATCCGAATACGCACACGATGCGCTTCGGGTGATAGTCATGAAGAGTGGCGAGAAGGCTCTCAAGCGCCATCGCGTTGTGGGCATAGTCGATCATAAGCGTGAAATCATCCGACACCTTGACCGGCTCTATCCTTCCTTTTACTCTCGCCGCCTTCAGAGCGCTCAGGATATCGTCCTTCGAGATCTTAAAATGCTCGCAGACCGCGATGGCCGTGAGCGCGTTGTAGACGGAGAACTTGCCGGGGATGTCCAGCTCTGCCTTAAAATCAGGGCGTCCTTTAAGCGAGAACTCCATGCCGAGATAGCCGGGCTTCTGCACATGCCGGATCTCCACTGCCCTGAGGTTCGCTTCTTCCGAGTCAATGCCGTAGGTCTCCACCTCGCAGGTATGGTCCTTCAAAATCAGGGGAAGGTTCGGGTCGTCGGCATTTACAATACCGATCCGGCACTGTTTGAACAGCTTCGCCTTGTACATGGCATACTCCTCAAAGGAGCTGTGCTCGTTCGGCCCGATATGGTCAGGGGAGAGGTTCGTGAAGACGCCGATCTCGAAGGGGATCATGGCGGTCCGGTGAAGCATGAGCGCCTGGGAAGACACCTCCATGACGCAGCAGTTCTGACCGGCCTCGATCATCTCGCGGAGATCCTGCTGAACCGTGTAGGCCGCAGGTGTAGTGTTCAGGGCCTTGTCGTGTCTCTCGCCGACGATGGCCTCGATTGTGCCGATGAGGCCGACGCGGTATCCGGCGTGCTCCAATATGGATCGGATCAGATAAGTAGTCGTGGTCTTTCCCTTGGTTCCGGTGATGCCGATCACTTTGATCTGCTCGGCCGGATACCCGAACCACGCCGCAGACACGGCGGCCAGTGCATAATGAGTGTCCGCCGTCTCCACAACCGCAAGATTCCCGGGGAAGTCCCTTTTGTCCACGCCGCATCCCGCCTGGACAAGGACTGCTGCCGCTCCCTTCTCCGCCACATCCGGGATAAACTTGTGGCCGTCGACATTTGCGCCGGCGATGCACACAAACAGAAATCCCTTCTCCGCCTTCCGCGAGTCAAATGCCACCCCGCCGATCTCGATCTCGTCATTTCCCTGCAAAAAACGGCACTCGAGCCGTTCAAGCAATGTCCGCAGCTTCATCCTTCTTACCACTCCCCGCATATGCTACAATTAGTATGTCAACATCACATTGTATACTATTTGAAGTATGACGTCAAATAATTGGGACTTAAATGGAGGGGCCGTGAATAGCACAAAGAAGAGGCCGTTCGCACGGCCTCTTCTCTGTGTCTTAAAATGAGGGGGGAGATAGTAGTGGTTCATCAACTATCTGAACACATCATACAGCAGATTTGTGTTCTGCCTATGATGATCCGGCTAAGAAATTCTAAAAATTCTAAACAAATAATAAAATTTTCACCAGAAACTGCGGGTCACAGCTGATTCACGATCAGAGTTCCCGCTTTTTCCAGATAAGCAGCCTTGGCTCTGGGGATCGAGGTGATGATGGCCCGCCGCGACCTGCCGAGTTCGACGAAGTCGATAGCCGCCTCAAACTTCGGCCGCATGGATCCCCTCTCGAACTGATCCTCTTCCATGTAGTAGCGGGCCTGGCGCACGTCGATGCGCCCGAGGGTCTTCTCATTCGGGGAACCGTAACCGAGCGACACCTCATCGACAGATGTGAGAATCATCAGAGTGTCCGCCGCAAGCTCGATGGCGAGCAGTCCGCTGATGAGGTCCTTCTCGATGACGGCCGATGCACCTCTTAAATCCACGCCCTGTTCCATGACCGGAATTCCGCCGCCACCGCAGCAGATCACGATCTGGTCGTCTTTGAGGAGCGCCTTCACCGCGTCGATCTCAATGATTTCCTTCGGTTTGGGGGAAGCCACGATTCTGCGGTAACCGCCAGGGACTTCGGTCACGAAGTTTCCTTTCTGTTCCTCCGCGTCGGCCTCTTCCCGGGTGAGAACGCGCCCGATGATCTTTGTCGGCTCGTAGAATGCCTCGTCATACGGGTCCACCAGAACCTGTGTGAGGATGGTGGAGACCGGTTTGAAGATGCCCCTCGTGATCAGCTCGGCGCGGATGGCATTCTGCAGGTCATAGCCGATATAGCCCTGGCTCATCGCACTGCAGACGGACATCGGCGCAGCCGTGTACTCCGGATGATTCTGCGCGAATTCCCCGAGTGCCATGTGGATCATGCCCACCTGCTGGGAATTGCTGTGGGAGATGACGACGTTCGCTCCCATTTCCGCCAGATCCGCGATCGCTTTTGCGGCCTCCTTCGTTGCCCGCTTCTGCTCGGGAAGCGTGTTCCCCAAAGCTCTGTGTCCGAGTGCAACTACCACTGTTTTCTTTTCCATACTACTCACCTCAACAATGTCATCTTATGTCAACTTTTATGACAATGGGGACTGTCCCCGCTGTCATATTTGTTAACATAACATCAGGCAAACAACGAATTGACTGCAAAGAACAGAAGCACCACGACGCCGAGGACGATCCTGTAGATTCCGAAGACCTTGAAGTCGTGCTTCCGGATATACGTGAGGAGGAACCGGATCGCCGCGATGGAGACGACGAAGGCCACCACCATTCCGAAGATAATCAGCAGCGCCTGGCCTCCGGTGAGCGTGGTGCCGGATGCGATAAACTTCACGGTTTTCAGCAGCGACGCGCCGAACATAGTCGGAATGGCCAGGAAGAACGTGTACTCCGAGGCGCACTTCCGGGAGAAGCCAAGAATAATCGCCCCGAGAATTGTGGCGCCGGAGCGGGATGTCCCGGGAATAATCGCAAGTGCCTGAAACACGCCGATGAGAAATGCATAAAACCAGGTAATCTCGCCGATCTTGCGCACCTTCGCATTCCGGCCTTCATTCCACCTCTCCACAACGATGAAGAGCACGCCGTAGACGATCAGCATCACCGCAACCGTGATATAGTTGTATAAATGCTCCTCGATCCAGTCGTCGAACAAAAGCCCTATGACCGCGGCCGGGATGCAGGAAACAAGGATCTTCAGCCACATCACGATTCTGGGCATTCGAAGCATGCTGACGAACTTCTCCGTCCCCTTCGCGTCGGGATCCGGCCTCCTGAAAGGCCAGAGCCTCGAAAAATACATCACGATCACCGCCAGGATCGCTCCCAGCTGGATGACGACCAGAAACATCGACCAGAAGGGCTCCTGTTCATCGATATGAAAGAGCTGGTACAAGAGCAGCATATGTCCCGTCGAGCTGATAGGCAGCCACTCCGTCACGCCCTCCACAATGCCCAGTATCAGAACCTTCAGAAATTCAATCATATCAGCGAACTCCTCTGCCGCCCTCTCTGGCGATGTCCACCAGAGTGAGGCGCCCCTTATCCGTATTTTCAAGAGACGTCACAAGCGCCTCCGCCGTATCGATGGCGGTGAGCACATTCACGCCTGTCTCGATCGCGCTGCGCCGGATGACGAAGCCGTCGTGCTGATGCTCGATCCCGTGCGGCGGCAGATCGATGATGAGATCGATCTTATGCCCGAGGATGAGATCCATGAGGTTGGGGCTCGGCTGCTCCAGCTTATTCGTGCGGACCGCCTTAACCCCGTGTTCATTGAGGCATCTGGCCGTGCCGTACGTGGAATAGATGCGGTAACCGAGCTTCTCGAACCTGGCCGCGATCGGACAGATCGCCTCCTTGTCCTCGTCCCTCACCGTAATAATCATGTTGCGGTGCTTCGGAAGATCCACACCGGCCCCGAGGAATGCCTTGTAGAGAGCCTCATTGAAGGTCTCCGCAATCCCGAGCGCCTCGCCTGTGGATTTCATCTCCGGTCCCAGCGCGATATCCGCGTCATGAATCTTTTCAAATGAGAATACCGGCATCTTAATCGCAATATGCTTCGCTTCCCGCTGGAGTCCGGGTTCATACCCCAGCTCCTTTATGGTTTTGCCCAGGATCACCTGAGCCGCCAGCGGAACGATCGGAATCCCCGTCACCTTGCTGATATAAGGCACCGTTCTCGACGAGCGCGGATTCACCTCGATGCAGTACACCTCGTCTCCCTGCGCGATAAACTGGATGTTGATCATCCCCCGCACGTGCAGCGCCTTCGCGAGAAGCCCGGTGTAGGAGATAATCTTTTCCTTCGCTTTTTGAGAAATGGTTCTGGCCGGGTAAACCGAGATGGAATCCCCGGAGTGGATGCCCGCGCGCTCCACGTGCTCCATGATGCCGGGAATCAGGATGTCCTTCCCGTCACAGACCGCATCGACTTCCACTTCCTTGCCGAGCATGTATTTGTCCACAAGGATGGGATGATCCTGCGCGATCTGGTTGATGATGCCTATGTACTCGTCGATGTCCTCATCGCTGATCGCGATCTGCATGCCCTGTCCGCCGAGCACATAGGACGGGCGGACAAGCACGGGATAGCCGAGCCGACCCGCTGCTTTTTTTGCTTCCTCAGCGGTAAACACGGTCTCGCCCTCCGGCCGCCTGATCCCGCATGCCCCGAGGACCTCGTCGAATCTTTCCCTGTCCTCGGCTGCGTCCACATCGTCCGCAGAAGTACCGAGAATCGGCACGCCCATCTTCATGAGCGCCTCGGTGAGCTTGATGGCTGTCTGTCCGCCGAACTGCACCACGGCTCCGTCCACCTGCTCCACGCGGACGACATTTTCCACGTCCTCCGGAGTCAGCGGCTCAAAGTAAAGCTTGTCCGCGATATCGAAGTCCGTGCTCACCGTCTCCGGATTATTGTTGATGATGATGGTCTCCCATCCGGCGCGGGCAAAGGCCCATGTGCAGTGCACCGAACAGAAGTCAAACTCGATGCCCTGTCCGATCCGGATCGGTCCGGAGCCGAGCACCAGCACCTTCTTCTTTCCCTCCGTCTTCAGCGACTCGTTCTCGCCTCCGTATACGGAGTAATAATACGGCGTGCTGGCCGCGAACTCCGCGGCACAGGTATCGACCATCTTGAAGACTGCCGTGATGCCGGACTCAAGCCGCATCCCGCGGACCTCTTCCTCCGTGCGCCCCGACAGCTTCCCGATCAGCTCATCCGGGAATTCCAGCCTCTTTGCCTCCGAGAGAAGTTCCGCGCTCAGAGGTCTCGTTCTCAGTGCGTATTCCATCCCGACGAGAATCGCGATCTTATCAATGAACCACAGGTCAATCCCCGTGATCCGGCTGATCTCTTCATGCGTCATCTGGCGGCGGACCGCCTCCGCGATTCTCCAGATCCTCCGGTCGTCCACGATGCGGAGCTCCTCAAGGAAGTCATCCTCGTCGAGCTGTGAGAAATCGTAGGAAAGCAGCGAATCCACATGCTGCTCTAAAGAGCGGATCGCTTTCATCAGGGCGCCTTCAAAGCTCGTACAGATCGCCATGACCTCTCCCGTCGCCTTCATCTGCGTGGAGAGAGTGTGCTTCGCCGTCAGGAATTTGTCAAATGGCAGCCGCGGGATCTTCACCACACAGTAATCCAGCATCGGCTCAAAGGAAGCGTAAGTCTTCCCGGTGATGGCATTCGGGATTTCATCCAGCGTATAGCCGAGCGCGATCTTCGCGCTGACCTTCGCGATCGGGTATCCCGTCGCCTTCGAGGCCAGGGCCGAGCTCCGGCTCACCCTCGGATTGACTTCGATGACGCAGTATTCAAAGGAGTCCGGCTTCAGGGCATACTGGACGTTGCAGCCGCCCGTGATGCGGAGCTCCTCGATGATATTGAGCGCCGAGGTCCGCAGCATCTGGTACTCTTTGTCTCCAAGCGTCTGAGAGGGAGCGACGACAATCGAATCCCCTGTGTGCACGCCGACCGGATCGATATTCTCCATGTTGCACACGGTGATCTTATTGCCCTTCGCGTCGCGCATCACCTCGTACTCGATTTCCTTCCATCCGGCGATGCAGCGCTCCACAAGCACTTCACCGACCCTTGACAGCCTCAGGCCGTTGGCAAGGATCTCGCGGAGCTCCTCCTCGTCGTGAGCGATGCCGCCCCCCGAGCCGCCCAGTGTATAAGCCGGACGGAGAACCACCGGGTATCCGATCTTCTTCGCGAAGACAGCCCCCTCCTCCACAGAGTGCACCACCAAAGACGCGGCGATCGGCTCGCCGATCTTCTCCATCGTGTCCTTGAAGGACTGGCGGTCCTCGGCTTTCCGTATCGTCAGCGCAGTCGTCCCGATAAGCTGGACGTCATGGTTCTCGAAAAAGCCTTCTTCGGCCAGCTCCATGGCAAGATTCAGCCCGGCCTGTCCCCCCAGCGTGGGAAGGACAGAATCGGGTTTTTCGATCTCGATGATTTTCCTCACGACTCCGGGAGTAAGCGGCTCGATGTACACCTCGTCGGCGATGTCCTTGTCGGTCATAATCGTCGCCGGATTGCTGTTGAGGAGCACGACCTCGATGCCCTCTTCCTTTAAGGACCGGCAGGCCTGAGTGCCCGCATAGTCGAATTCCGCTGCCTGCCCGATGACGATGGGCCCGGACCCGATCACGAGAACTTTTTTGATTCCTGGATTCTTAGGCACGGCTCCCACCCTCTTTCTGCTTATGTTCCTTCATCATATCAATAAACCGGTCAAATAAAAACTCCGCATCCCGCGGTCCGGGGCAGGCTTCCGGGTGAAACTGCACCGTGAAAATGCTCTTGCCTGTATAGGCAAGCCCCTCGTTGGTCCCGTCATTGACATTTTCAAATGCCGGCACGGCGACCTTCGGGTCAACCGTCTTCACATCCACCGCATATCCGTGGTTCTGTGAAGTGATATAGACCCGGCCGTCCCCCATGAGATCCCTGACGGGATGATTTCCTCCGCGGTGCCCGTACTTCATCTTAAACGTGTCCGCGCCGGTCGCAAGCGCCATGAGCTGGTGCCCCAGGCAGATGGCAAAAATCGGCACGTCCGATCCGTAGAGCACCTTCAGCTCCTCGATCACCTCGCGGTTTTCCTTCGGGTCTCCCGGTCCGTTCGAGAGCATGATGCCGTCCGGATGCGTATCCAGCACTTCCTTCGCCGGAGTTCTCGCCGGATAGATCGTGACGTCGCAGCCGCGCTTATTCAGATTGAGGGCGATGTCCTTCTTCGCCCCGTAATCGTAGAGCGCCACTTTGAGTCCGCTGCCCTTCAGGTGTCCCTGACTTTTGCATGTCACCTTGTCGACGACCTGTCCGACGGTATAGGCCCGGATCTCCTCGAGCACGTCCCCGGGCGCGGTATCTTCCGTCGTGATCATACCGTTCATCGTGCCCTTCTCTCTCAAAAGACGCGTCAGCGCGCGGGTGTCAATTCCGGAAATCCCGGGAATGCCGTGCTGCGCCAGAAAATCCCGTATCGACGTTTCCGAGCGGAAATTGCTCGGGAGCCTCGACAACTCCCGGACGATAAATGCGTCCGGCCAGGGTCCGCCGGATTCCATATCTTCCGTACAGACGCCGTAATTCCCGATCAGCGGATAAGTCATGCACACGGCCTGTCCCGCATAGGACGGGTCCGTCAGCACTTCGAGATATCCGGTCATCGATGTGTTAAAGACGATCTCGCTGATTACCTTCCCCGGCGCGCCTATGCTCGTCCCGGTGAAAATGGTTCCGTCTTCCAGTATCAGGGATGCTCTCATGGATGCCCTCGCTTTACT
>CACZQS010000113.1 GCA_902783325.1 uncultured Lachnospiraceae bacterium | reverse complement strand
AGTTATCGAAGTGGTCATAACGAGCCGCACTCGAAATGCGGTTGTCCGTTTTCGGGCACGTGGGTTCGAATCCCACACTCTCCGCTTGGGAATCCCCCGGTTATCCTGTTCATAAGGATTTCCGGGGTTTTTGTATCAGGACTGGTAATTGTGACAAGTCTGTGACAAAACCTGTGTTATGATCGACAACGTCGAAAGACAGTTGACGAGCCCCTCGTATTAAGCGGAAGGGCAATTTAAAGAAAAGGAGAATACTTAAAATGAGTGATAATATTAATAAGATTTCTGACGAAGCTCTTGATAATGTTACCGGCGGAGCAAGAAAGGTCGTGTACGGAGACAGCACCGATTACGTGAATCTTCGCAAAGGTCCCGGCTTATCCTACAAGAAGGTCGGCGAGCTGTATGACGGCGATGTGGTTTACACTGTTGACAAGGTCTATAACGAGGATGACGGATACTCCTGGACGAAGCTGGACAACGGCTACTGGGTTGCGTCTCATTTCCTTCACTGATCAGAAAAATGGATGAAACAAAGGCGGAGAGAGCAGATCTCTCCGCTTTTGTGTTATACTAAAAAAGATGACAGAAGAGGACGGCGGGACCAAATGAAAAAGAATTCCAGAGAAATGAGAATGAGGCAGCTGTACAGGCGGATCAGAATCGGCATTGTTGTTCTGGTCACAGTCCTTGTGGTCCTGCTGCTGATCGTGAACGCGCTGAAGAGCGGCAGAGGAAAAACGGAGGAGACCGCATCGACCGGGACGGCATCGGCAGAGGCGGCTCCGGATGCGGCGGCAGCGGGCGAAAACGAGATTTCGGGAGAGACTGTCTTATCTCCCGAAGCGGAGGGCGGGACTGCCGCTTCGGAAGCGATGCCGGAAAAGATCAGCATCAAAGTATCCGCGGTCGGAGACTGCACGCTCGGAACGGACGACAGTTTTGATTATGACACAAGCTTTAACGCCGCGTTTTATGATGCGGATTATCCCGGATGGTTTTTGGAAAACTGCCAGGACTATTTCGGCGATGACGACCTCACGATCGTTAATTTTGAGGGTGTGCTCTCAAAGAGAGGAGAGCGGGAGGACAAGACTTACGCATTCCGCGGAGATCCGGAGTTCGTGAAGGTACTGACCGAAGGCAGCGTGGAGGCCGCGAATCTTGCCAACAACCACGCGTTTGACTACGGCACGGATGCTTATGAGGACACGAAGGAAATCCTTACGGACGCGGGGATCACGAACTTCGGCTATGACAGGAGCATGGTGATCGATGTGAAGGGCGTGAAGGTCGGTCTTACCGGGACGCTCGCCCTCTATGACGAGCGGGACGCGAAGGACGGAATGGTGGAACAGATTAAGTGGTGCCATGATCAGGGAGCGCAGCTGATCATCTCCAGCATCCACTGGGGAGATGAAGGGCAGTACTACCAGGCGGACTGGCAGGAGTACCTGGGCAGGGCGGCCGTGGACGCCGGGGCGGATCTCGTGATCGGGCATCACCCGCACAGACTGCAGCCCTATGAGATCTACAACGGAAAAGTCATACTGTACAGCCTCGGAAACTTCTGCTTCGGCGGAAACCGGGTTCCGTCGGATATGGACAGCGCCATTTATCAGCAGACCTTTACATTTGAGAACGGGGAGCTGACCCCTGATCTGGATTACCGCATCGTGCCGTGCAGCATTTCTTCCGCATCCGGTTACAACAACTACCAGCCCACGCCTCTGTACGGCGATGATGCCGACCGCGTGAAGGCAAAAATCGCGAAGATAAGCTAGGCGTGTACTCGGATTTAAGAAGTGGGTCTTGAGGAAGAGGTGCAGTTTGGATATAATATATAGATTACACAGGCCTTATCAGGCGCAAATCGTTTAAGAAGCGTAAAACATGAAGGAGTAATGATGGGGAGAAAATCGTTTCACGGCGGGGTCCATCCGATCGAGCATAAGGAGCTGACCCGGAATGCCGCATTTGAAACATATCTGCCCCGCGGGGAGATGGTTTATCCTCTCGGGCAGCATATCGGCCGGCCGGCTTCACCTGTCGTCAGCAAGGGCGACCACGTGGCGGCGGGGCAGCTGATCGCGGAGGCGTCAGCATTTGTCTCGGCAAATATTGTCAGCAGCTGCTCGGGCACGGTCAAGGCGGTCGAACGCCGCCGCACGGTCGCGGGAGTCTATGCGGAGAGCGTCGTGATCGAGAATGACGGTCTCTACGAGACGGTGCCGGGCCTCGGGACGAAGGTGGATCACCGCCATCTGTCCCAGGAAGAGATACTGGCCAAGATTAAGGACGCGGGCATCATCGGCATGGGCGGTGCGGGCTTTCCCACACACGTCAAGCTGATGCCGAAGGATCCCTCGGCCATCCGTTATATTATTGCAAATGGCGCGGAGTGCGAGCCTTACATCACCTGCGACGACCAGCTTATGCGGGACTGCGCAGGAGAGATCCTGACCGGGATGGAGGTGGTACTGTCGCTCTTCCCCGGGGCAGAAGGAGTCGTCATCATCGAGCAGAATAAGCCCGAGGCGATTGCGGCCATGAAGAAAGCCGCAGAGGGGCGGAATATCCGCATCATGGCTGTGAGGACAAAGTATCCGCAGGGCGGAGAGCGCAGCTGCATCAGTCTCGTGACCGGGGCGAGTTACGGCATTACCCAGCTCCCGGCCGACGTGGGCTGCATCGTCGACAACATCGGCACGATCTATGCCATTTACAAAGCCGTGTGCGAGACCACGCCTCTTATGGAGCGCGGTGTCACGATCACGGGCGAGGCGGTGAAGAGACCGTGCAATCTGATAACGAGGATCGGCGTGAACTGCGGAGAGCTTCTGGAAGCCGCGGGCGGATACAAGGACGGAGTACAGGCCGTCAAGATTCTCGCCGGAGGGCCGATGATGGGAATCGCCTTCGACAACCTGAACGTGCCGCTCCAGAAGAACAACAATGCCCTGACCTTCCTTGCAAGGGACGAGGTGGAAGAGGCGGAGAGGAAACAGACGGCGTGCATCCGCTGCGGAAGATGCGTGAGGGTGTGCCCGCAGGGACTCACTCCCCAGCTGATGTCGGATGCATTTGCGAAAAAAGACTTTGACCGCTATGAGAACAAGCTTCACGGACTGGAGTGCATCAGCTGCGGCTCCTGCACCTTCATATGCCCGGCGAAGCGGCCGCTGACCCAGGAATTCAAGGTGGCGAAGGCGGAGATTATGGCGGCGAAGCGGGCTGCGAAAGAGAAGGAGGCTGCGAAAGCATGAGTTCATATCTGAATGTATCTTCGGGCCCCCATACAAGGAGCCGCTTAAGTACCGGGAATGTCATGCGGGATGTCTGTATCTCGCTTGTTCCGGCTGCGGCAGTCGGCGTCTGGCACTTCGGAGTGCGGGCCCTTATCATTATCATCGCTTCGATCGCGACAGCGGTTCTCACGGAACTGGTCTTTGACCTGATTACAAAGCGCGGAGCAACCTATAAAGACGGAAGCGCGGTAGTCACGGGCCTCCTTCTGGCGCTGTGCCTGTCTCCGTGCGTGCCGATCTATATCCCGATTCTCGGAAGCCTCTTCGCGATCCTGTTTGTGAAATGCTTCTTCGGCGGACTCGGCAAAAACTTCATGAACCCGGCCCTGGCCGGACGCTGTTTCCTGCTGATCTCCTTCAGCAGTACGATGACGAATTATCAGTACACGGACGCGGTGAGCTCCGCGACGCCTCTGGTGTCTCTGCTTGACGGAAAGACGGTCAATCTCACGACGATGTTCCTCGGAAGCGGCGATGCGACAGGCGTCATCGGCTGCTCGATCGGGGCCCTTCTCATCGGGGGACTGTACCTGCTTCTCATCGATGCGATTACCTGGGAGATCCCGGTTTCGGCCCTCGTCGTATTCAGCCTGTTCATCGGCCTGTTCGGCGGGCACGGATTTGATCCCATGTATATCCTGGCGAACCTTCTGGGCGGCGGCATCGTGATGGGTGCCTTCTTTATGGCGACGGATCCGGTGACTTCGCCGGTGACTTCCGTCGGACAGCTGATCTACGGCGCCGCGGTGGGCGTTCTCGCCGGCGTCTTCAGAGTGTTCGCGACAGCCGCGGATTCGGTGAGCTATGCGATCATCATCGCCAACCTCCTGACGCCGCTCCTTGATACATATGTCGTGCCGCTCCCTTACGGCCTCAGAAAGAATGCCAATGCGGGGAAGGCAGGTTCTTCCTCTGCGCTCACGCCTAAGATGTTCATGCCGGCAGTGAGGCTCACCGTGATCACTTTGCTTGCGGGACTCGGCCTTGCGGGTGTCTTCAATCTGACGAAGAATACGATTGAAGCGCAGAAAGAGGCCAAGAAGCGTGCTTCTTACCTTGAGGTTCTTCCGGAGGCGGTCGACGTGAAGGCATCCGATGAGCTCACGGCAGCAGTGGAAGCCCTTGCAGGAGGCGTCTACGGCACGGACTTCGGCAAGGCCTACATCAATGACGCGATCATAGGCGTGGATGAATCAGGAAATGAAGTCGGTTATGTCGTCAATGCCTCCAGCGGCGACGGTTTTGACGGAAAGATCTCTCTGTCCGTAGGTGTGAACAAAGACGGCGCCGTGCAGGCCATCGCATTTACCGAGCTCAACGAGACGGCGGGCATGGGCATGCGCTGCGACGAGCCGGAATTCAAGGACCAGTTTGCCGGAAAAGCAGTGGAGAGCTTCGTGCTCAATAAAGCGGGCGGCTCGACGGAAGATTTTGAGATCGACTCGGTTTCCGGCGCATCGATCTCTTCGGGTGCGGTTGTGAACGCGGTCAATGCCGCTCTGGACTTCCTGCACAAGAATTCGTAGAGAGAGGGGGTGCTGTGATGAATAAATATGTAGAACGGATTTATAACGGTGTCGTAAAGGAGAACCCCACCTTTATCCTCATGCTGGGCATGTGCCCGACTCTCGCGGTCAGCACGGCGGCCATCAACGGAATCGGCATGGGCATCTCCACGACGGCGGTCCTCATTCTGTCAAATGTCATCATTTCCGCGCTCCGGAAGATCATTCCGGACGAGGTCCGTCTCCCGGCGTATATTGTGATTGTCGCTACCCTCGTGACGATTACGGAGCTCCTGATTGAGGCCTATCTGCCCTCTCTCTATGAGGCGCTCGGCATCTATATTCCGCTGATCGTCGTCAACTGCATCATCCTCGGCCGCGC
This sequence comes from uncultured Lachnospiraceae bacterium, assembly GCA_902783325.1. GTDB lineage: Bacteria > Bacillota > Clostridia > Lachnospirales > Lachnospiraceae > Chordicoccus. The sequence continues at coordinate 1,811 of CACZQS010000113.1, read as the reverse complement.
CGAGGCGTATGCGAATAAGAACACGGTTCCGCTGGCGGCATTTGACGGAATCGGCATGGGTATCGGATTCACGCTGGCGCTTACCGTGGTCGGACTCTTAAGAGAGCTGATCGGCGCGGGAACGGCTTTCGGCTTTCAGGTCATTCCGAAATCCGTGGAACCCATCGGCATCTTCATCAAAGCTCCGGGGGCGTTCCTGGTGCTCGCCATCGTGATCGCGGTCCTCAACGCGCTGCACATCGAAAACCGCTCGAATGAGCTGGTGAACGGCAGCTGCGACGGATGCTGCGCGAAGTGCGCAAAGAGCAAAGCAAACTGCAAAGAGGAGGGCGCGAAATGAATTCACTGATTCTGATTATCGTGAGCTGCGCGCTCATCAACAACGTCGTCTTAAATCAGTTCCTCGGGATCTGTTCCTTCGTCGGCGTCTCGCAGCAGATGAAGGCTTCCGCATCCTTGGGAGGAGCGGTGATCTTCGTCCTGACCATCGCATCCGCAGTGGCGTCTCTTCTTTATGATTTCGTCCTGAAGCCTTTCGGACTGGATTATATGAAGACGATCGTCTTTATTCTGGTAATCGCGGCCCTCGTGCAGATCGTTGAGATGTTCCTCAAAAAGACATCTCCGGGAATCTATAAGGCCCTCGGCATTTACCTGCCTCTGATCACGACGAACTGCGCCGTGCTCGGCGTGGCTCTGACCAACGTAAAAGACGAATACAACTTTATCGAGAGCGTCTTTGCCGGCTTCGGAACAGCTGTCGGCTACACGATCGCCATCGTGCTTCTGGCAGGGATTCGCGCAAGAATAAACGAGTCGGACATTCCGAAACCGTTCCGGGGCGCTCCTGTGGTTCTTCTCTCCGCAGCCTTGATGTCCATCGCATTTATGGGCTTCGGCGGATTATCGGTATAAATCAGGAGGGAAAAATCATGAATGCGATTATTATTGCGACACTGGTGCTCGGTGCGGTCGGCATCGTGGTCGGCATTGGACTGGTGTATATAGGCAACAAGTTCCATGTAGAAGTTGACGAGCGCGAGACCGAGATCCGCGAAGTGCTGCCTGGCAACAACTGCGGCGCCTGCGGGTATGCGGGCTGCGACGCGGTGGCGGCCGCCATCGTTGCGGGAGAGGCGAGTGCCGCGGTCTGCCCGGTGGGCGGGGCTCCCGTCGCGGAGAAGATCAACGGCATCATGGGAACTCACGCGGAGCTTTCCGCAAGAAAGGTCGCCTTCGTCCGCTGCAACGGCAGCTGTGAGAACACTTCGACGAAGAACCAGTACGTGGGAATCCGCGACTGCCGTGCGGTCGTGCTGGCCGGCCTCAATCCCTGGGACTGTGATTTCGGCTGTATAGGATACGGAAGCTGTGCCGCCGTCTGTCCGCAGAACGCCATCCACACGAAGGACGGAGTTGCGGTTGTGGACCCTGAGAAATGCGTCGGCTGCGGACTGTGTGTGAAGACCTGTCCGAACGGGCTGATCGAGCTCATTCCTTACGGGCAGAAGACAGTCGTGAGATGCAGGAATATCGACAAAGGCAAAGATGTGAAGGCGATCTGTTCTGTCGGCTGCATCGGCTGCCGTCTCTGCACAAAGCAGTGTGAAAACGCGGCGATTTCGGTTGACAACAACCTCGCCCGCATTGATTACTCCCTCTGCATAGACTGCGGAAAGTGCGCGGAAAAGTGCCCGCAGTCGACGATCACAAAGGCGTGATGCGCTTAAAGGAGGCCGGACTATGGAGAACAGCACAATCGTAAAAGGAGTGGCTTTTGGTGCGCTCGCGATAGCGGCATTTGTTTGTTT
>CACZQS010000112.1 GCA_902783325.1 uncultured Lachnospiraceae bacterium | reverse complement strand
ATTGGCAGGCATCCGTTGCTGTATATGCAGTTCACTAAATCATCTGCCTCGGCAGATAATTAAGTGAACTAGTATAGCTTGTGCAGATGTCGTAATATACTATACAATTCTCCTTCGCACTACTTTTGGCAGGCAAATCAACCATAGGAAAGGTACTATATGGAAAAAATACAGATGACCACCCCGCTCGTGGAACTGGACGGCGACGAGATGACCCGAATCCTGTGGAGGATGATCAAGGAGGAGCTCCTTCATCCTTTCATCGACCTGAAGACGGAGTACTATGATCTCGGTCTGACGCACAGGGACGAGACTGATGACGTCGTGACAAAGGAGGCCGCGCAGGCGATCCGGAAATACGGCGTCGGCGTCAAGTGCGCCACGATCACTCCGAATCCGGCTCGCGTAGAAGAGTACCATTTGAAAAAAATGTACTTAAGCCCGAACGGCACGCTGCGGGCCATGCTTGACGGAACGGTTTTCAGAACGCCGATCATCGCAAACGGCATCGAGCCCTGCGTCCGTAACTGGAAGAAGCCGATCACCATCGCGAGACACGCGTACGGAGATGTCTATAAGAATGCCGAAATCCGCGTTCCCGGTGCAGGTGAGGCAAAGCTTGTGTTTACGGCCGAAGACGGAACCGTGACCGAGCAGAAGATCTTTGATTTTGACGGGCCGGGCGTGCTCCAGGGCATCTATAACCTCGACAAATCCATAGAGAGCTTTGCGAGGAGCTGTTTTGCCTATGCGCTTGGCGTAAAGCAGGATCTGTGGTTCTCGGCGAAGGACACCATCTCCAAGACCTATGACCGCGCCTTCAAGGAGATCTTTGAGGACATTTATGCCCGGGAGTACAAGAGCCGCTTCGAGGAAGCCGGCCTGACCTTCTTCTACACGCTGATCGACGACGCGGTGGCTCGCATCATGAAATCAGAGGGCGGCATCGTCTGGGCCTGCAAGAACTACGACGGCGACGTCTTCTCCGATATGCTCTCATCGGCCTTCGGTTCGCTGGCCATGATGACCTCGGTGCTGGTATCGCCGGACGGCTGCTTCGAATACGAGGCGGCGCACGGAACCGTGCAGAGGCACTATTACAAGCACCTGAATGGTGAAAAGACCTCGACGAATTCCGTCGCGACGATCTTCGCCTGGACCGGAGCCTTGAGAAAGCGCGGCGAGCTGAACCATCTGAAAGATCTTGTGGATTTTGCGGACAAGCTTGAAGATGCCGTCATCCGCACGATCGAGTCGGGGACCATGACGGGCGATCTCGTCCGCATCACGACGCTTAAAGACGTGCATCAGGTGGATTCTCTCGGATTCATCAGAGCGGTCCGCGGCGAACTGGAAGCTATGCTGTAAAGTCTTATAAAACAAGATATGTGAAAGGCCGGAGGAACGCTCCGGTCTGTTTTTTGCGTTCATTTTTACATTGCCTGTTGAATTTGCACGCACGCGGATGGTACAATGCAAAAAACAGCACAAATGTCATGAAGAGGAATTAAGCTATGAAGCCAACAATGCAGCAGATCGCGGAAGCGGCCGGGGTATCCAGAGGGACGGTGGACCGCGCTCTTCATCACAGAGGCAGGATCGCTCCCGAGGTTGAGGCACGCATATTCAGCATCGCGAAAGAACTTGGATATTCTTCAGAAAAGCTGAAGAAAGGAAATCACGTTCCGTCAGCCGGCAGAAGGCAGATCCGGATCGGCGTCATCACATATCTGTGCAATGCAGGGTTCATGCAGGAAATCAACCGGGGAATCAGACAGGCCCAGGAGGAGCTCAGGGACTGGAACGTGGAAATCCTGTTGAGAGAGAGCGATTCCATCGATGAGAAAAAGCAGCTGGAGGATCTGGACGAGCTGATCGAAGCAGGTATCGACGGCCTGGCTGTCATGCCCATCGATTCCGGAGCAGTGCGGCAGCGGCTTTACGACATCGAAACTTCAAGCGCACTGCCGCTCGTGATGTTCAATTCCGATCTTCCCGGCGTACCCAGGCTCAGTTATGTGGGAATGGACAATACCCGCAGCGGCCGGACGGCAGCAGGCCTCATGAATATGCTCACCGGCGGAAGAGGGAAGATCCTCATCATCACCGGCTCTTTCAGCAACCAGCTGAACAGTGCCCGCGTGGACGGATTTACCAAGGAGGTCAAGGAATCCTTTCCGGGCCTTTCCATAGCTGCCGTCCAGAGCTCCTTCGACAGCTCGAAAGAAGTGCGGAGGATCGTAGAGAGCGCAATGCTCGGGATTTCCGGGATCAACGGCATCTACGTGGTGTCGAGCGGCCAGACCGGAATCCGGGATGCGTTCCGGACCCTCGGGCTCGAGCGCCGTCCGCATGTCATTATCTATGACCAAACGCCCAGGAACGAACAGCTCCTGAAAGAAGACGTAGTGGATTTCCTGATCGACCAGAGCGGGTTCGAACAGGGCTACAGGCCGTTGATCATACTTTCAAATGCGATCAACGGCAGCGCGGTTTCCGCAGCCTCTCACGAATATACGGAGATCAGCATCAAAACAAAATACAATCTTTGACAGATGCGAACGCAATAGCACGCATTTTTTACTAATTGCACGCGCTTATATAACATTAAGCACAAAAATGAACACATATGTTTAGAGGCTTCGTCAATAGACGGAGGCTGCTTTTTTTGTGTAAACTGATTGCAGTATACTAAGACTTGGGACAGCGGGCATATCGTGAACGCAAAAAGCACAAGATATGCGGCGCCGCATTAACGTAAGGATCTGTCAAGAGTATGTTATATGGTTTAGGGAAGGAGTGTGAATATGAGTAAAACAATCAGACTGACTACGGCACAGGCCATCGTGAAGTTTCTAGACCAACAGTATGTGTCCATGGACGGAGAAGAGACAAAGTTCGTAGAAAACTTCTTTACTCTTTTCGGGCACGGAATTGCTGTGGGTCTCGGAGAAGCCCTGGACACGAATCCCGGCGGCATCAAGGTCCTGCAGGGCCGCAATGAACAGGGTATGTGCCACTGTGCCATCGCTTACGCGAAGCAGCACGACAGAAAGAAGATCATCCCCTGTGCATCCTCCATCGGACCGGGCGCGGCGAATATGGTGACCGCGTGCGGAACCGCCACCGTCAATAACATTCCTCTTCTTGTTTTCCCTTCCGACACATATGCATCAAGACAGCCGGATCCGGTGCTGCAGCAGATCGAGCAGTCCTCTTCCCTTGCCACTACGACCAATGACGCATTCCGTCCGGTGGTGAAGTACTGGGACCGCATCCAGCGCCCCGAGCAGCTGATGTCCGCCCTGATCAACGCTATGCGCGTCCTCACGGACCCGGGCGAGACCGGCGCCGTGGCCATCGCGCTTCCCCAGGACGTGGAAGGTGAAGCATACGATTATCCGGAGAGCTTCTTTGTGAAGCGCGTCCATCGCATCACCCGCCCCCTGGCTGTGAAAGAGGAGCTTGAGGACGTCGCGGAAGTGATCAAATCCTCGAAGAAGCCCATCGTGATCGTAGGCGGCGGAGCCCGCTATTCTCTGGCCGGAGAAGTGATCGAAGAATTCTGCGAGGCCTTCAACATTCCCTTCGGAGAGACGCAGGGAGGAAAGAGCGCATGCAAGTCAAGCAGTCCGTACTGCCTCGGCGGAATCGGCGTGACCGGAACTTCCGCCTCCAACAGCATAGCAAAAGAGGCGGACTGCGTGATCGGCATCGGGACGAGGATGACAGATTTCACGACCAGCTCCAAGTGGCTGTTCCGGAACGAAGAAGTCAAATTTGCGGCAATCAACATCAGCCGCTTCCACGCTTATAAATTCGACGCCGTGAAGGCAGTCGGCGATGCGCGTGAGACCGTAAAGGCCCTGACCGCGATGCTTAAAAGTGCCGGATACCGCTCAGCCTACACCGGTGAGATCGAAAAGGCACGCGCCGACTGGGATGCCGAGCTTGCAAGACTTGGCGGTATCGTCTGCGAAGGCCCGGAGTTCGAGCCCACCATCAAGGCGAGAGATCCCAGGACAATCCCGGAATTCGTGAAGCTCTACGGCACCTCGCTCACACAGTCGGCCGCACTCGCCACGCTCCGCGCCCT
>CACZQS010000111.1 GCA_902783325.1 uncultured Lachnospiraceae bacterium | reverse complement strand
TATGTCCGAAGGACGTAAGAAGCGAGATTACAAAATCGGGTCCGAGAACAATAAGTCAGCGTACAAAACTTCGTTTTGGGAGGAGGAATCAAGCTATGGCAAAAACAGCAATTCATACGGAGAATGCACCGGCCGCGATCGGCCCGTACTCACAGGCCATTAAGGCCGGAAACACAATCTATGTCTCGGGACAGCTCCCCATCGACCCGAAAACCGGCGAGTTTGCGGGAGAGGACATTGAGAGCCAGACGAGACAGTCACTGACAAATGTGCAGAACATCCTGCGCGAGGCCGGCGCGGACATGGAAAATGTCGTCAAAACCACCGTGCTGCTCGCGGATATCGCGGACTTCGCGGCCATGAACGGTGTCTACGCCGAGTTTTTCAGCGCTCCCTTCCCCGCGCGCGCGGCATTCCAGGCTGCAGCCCTTCCGAAGGCCGCGAAGGTCGAGATCGAAGTGGTGGCAGTCGTATAAATGCGCCTTGCGCGTCGCGCCAAGATCGCCGAGGCGATCTTGAAACATGCGTGCCCACTTGTAACGGGAACGCAAAATTGTTATGATAACCAGGTAATAAGAAAGGCTTGAGGCCGACGCGTTTTAAGGCGCGCCGGCCATGAATTGGAGAAGCTGCCATGTACCAATTTCCCGGAAACCTTCGAAGCGACTACGAGATGCTTCCGGTACCGATGATTTTCTATCAGGTTGAAGACGGCAAAGCCGCCGCTGTACTTCTCACTGACGGCTTTTGCGACTTGTGCCGCAATGACCGGAAGACACTTACAGCGCTTCTGACAAGAGGCCTTTATTCCTCTGTTCATCCCGATGATGTCGGAAAGGTGGCCCGCGTCAGCGAAGAGTTCATGGCAGGGCGCAGCGGCTATGATGTCATTTTCCGCAACAGGTGGCCGGGAAGTGAGTATCATTTCATCCACGCGACCGGCAGCTGGATGACGATGCCCGACGGGGAACGGCTCGCGGTTATCGTCTATGCGGATGTCTCTGAGAGCATCCATCTGATCAGGGAATCCGGGGACTATTACAATCTGTTTCAGCAGGATCTGTTCTATACGGATTCTGTGACAGGTCTTCCCAACGTCAACTACCTTGCCGAATTCGCAGACGCAAAAGTGAATGAGATTCGGGTCCACGGCAAGACACCGGCACTGATCTATCTCGACGTCATTTCCATGCAGTCCTACAATGCCAACTACGGCCTGAAAGAGGGCGACTCTCTGCTCGCACTGATCGCGGAGGTTCTCGGGGAAGAGTTCCCCGGTGCCATGATCGTGCGCCTCATAGAGGATCAGTTTGTCGTGATCACGGATATCAGTGACAGGACATCTCTGTCTGAGACGGTCCGGAATGTGAACAGCAGTGTGAAAGCCAGGGCCTTCGGAAATACCGCAGGCATTCAGGCCGGCATCTGCATCTTCGATGAAAATCTGCAGACGGCAGATGCTCTAAGCCACGCGAAGAACGCCTTTAAACAGATCGGGAACAATCTCAGCATCACTCACAGGTTCTTCTCCCGCGAAGCGGATGACAGGTACTGGAGTGAGCGCCAGATCGCCGAGAATTTCGACAAGGCCCTTGAGAACAAGTGGATCAAGGTCTATTACCAGTGCATCATCAGGACGGAGACCGGCAAGGTGGCCGCTCTCGAAGCTCTGGCCCGCTGGGTGGATCCGGTGCGCGGCGTTGTCTCGCCCGGGGAATTTATCCCCGCCCTCGAGAAATACAACCTGATGCACAAGCTGGATCTGTATATGATGGAGGAGGTCTGCGCCGAGATGCGGATGCGCAGCGAGGCCGGGCTGCCGCTTATTCCCGTTTCCGTCAATTTTTCGGCGCAGGACTTTGACAACATGGACATCGCATCCACACTGCAGGAGGTCTACGCGCGCTATGCGGTCGAACCGGATGATGACAAGAAATACCTGATAGTGGAAATCACGGAGCGGGACATGGCAAATGGCGACGGGACTTTCCACGAACAGCTCAAGGAACTGCGGAGCAACGGCTTTCATATCTGGCTGGATGATTTCGGCAGCGGCTATTCCTCGCTCAATGTGTTCAGCCATTTCGAGATCGACCTGATCAAGTTCGACATGGATCTGCTGAGAGGACTTGATGATCATAACGGGGCCAACCGCCTGATTATCAAATCCATGGTGGATATCGCGAGAAAGCTCGGCATCCATACCCTCACGGAGGGCATGGAGACAGAGGGACAAAAAGCGTTCCTCCTTGAGGCCGGCTGCGAGCTCGCCCAGGGATTTCTCGTCCACAAGCCGGAGCCCCTGCAGGCGATTCTGGAGCGCCTGAGAAGCGGCCGCACGGCTCATCCGTGCGAAACTCCGAAGGAGAGGGAAGAGATGATTGAGAAATGGTTTGCGGCGCGGCAGGGTTGAGAAATATCAGCGAGTATAAACAGCTGCGAATGTGGTATATTGTAACGATAATTCCCAGACAGGAATAAGGAGGTAGCATATGGCTAAAAGTTTGTTGAGTTCTCTGCTCGGCTCTATGACATCGGATTCATCCGTATCGTCCCTCTCACATAAGACGGGTCTGAGCAGTGCGGCGATTAACGCACTCGTCCAGGCGGCACTTCCGCTGCTCCTGAAATCCCTGACCCAGAATGCTTCTTCGTCTTCGGGCTTAAGCTCGCTGATCGGCGCGCTCGGACAGCACACAAGCAAAAAGAGCATCGAGGAACAGATCGGAGAAGCAGATGTGGAGGACGGAGAGAAGATCGTCGGCCATATCTTCGGCAGCAATACGTCGGATGTCCTGAGCCAGCTCTCCAAAGAGACGGGCATTGAGAAGGAAAAAGTCAATGAGCTTCTCGGTTCCATGGCTCCGGCCATGATGAGTACGCTGTCGGCCGCAACTGCTGCGGGCAAGGACTCGAAGGCGGATGTGGGCAGTCTCGGATCGATCGTCGGAGGTCTCGCCGGCGGCAACGCGGCATCAGCCGTTTCCGCCGTGAAGGAAAAGGCAAAGGAAGCCGCAAAGGAAAAGGCAAAGGAAACCGCCTCTTCCGGGCTTGGCAGCATCATCGGCGGACTCGGAGGTATCCTCGGCGGTGCCAAGGAGGAGAAGAAAGAGGAGAAGAAGGAGGAAGCGGTGTCCGCATCGAACGACGGGACGGACCTGCTCAGCGCCCTTCTCGGCTTTAAGCTTTAACGTCAAAAAACCGAAACGTATATTTGCGAAGGAAACTTGGTGAAAAGCAATGAAACTCAGCGCCATGCTGGAACTCGATAAAGAGAAACTGATTGCAAAGCTTAAAGAAGCGGGGACACCTGAAAGGGCTGTCCCTGTTTTGGAATTTGAGGCCGACCGGCTTGCCGCGGCTGCGGCGGAGGAAGCCTCTTCCGCAAGAGAGGCGGAGGCGGCCTCCCTTGCCTTTGGCACCCTCCGGATGGCCATGCGCTTTTCGGACTGTGCCGGAGAAGCTCAGGTTTGGGAGCTCCGGAGCGGATCTCCGGATAAGCGGGATACGGAAAAAGGCAGTTTCTCCCTGCCGGCGCTGTCGCTTCTTATTGCCGGCGCAGCACTGATCGCGGCGGGATTTCTTACAGCCGTCATCGGCGGCGGCTTAATGCACATGGTTTCGGCACCGGTTCTCATCATTCTCACTCTGATCGGCGCGGTCTGCCTCTTTGCGTCCGGACTCCTGCGGGGGAGAGGAAAAAAGGCGTCGGAGAGCGGAAAGCTGATGACGGAGCAGCGCGTCGATGCGGAGCAGCTGTACCGCGTGTTTCACTCCTCGGTCATCGTGGCGGAGGAGGGACTGGAGGAAATAAGACGTTCGGAGGAGTATCTGAACAGAACGGCCTCAGCGGACGGTTCGGATCCTGTCAGCAGTGAGGAGCTTTCCTACTTCGCTTCTTTGATGGAGGCGTCCTGCAGCGGAGACGAAGCGCTCATGAAAGAGCGGATTAATGACGCGAAATACCTTCTGCATAAGCGGAATGTTGAAGTCGTTGAGTTTTCGGAGGACAGCCGCGCCGCATTTGACCTGATGCCTTCGTTCAGGGAGGGGACGCTCCGGCCGGCTTTCGTCTCTGACGGCAAGGTGCTGAAGAGAGGAATCGCGGGCTATAAGACCGAGTAAAGGGGGCTTAAGAGAATGCAGCGTTTTTACGGATTTGACCTGGGCGATGCGGAGAGCGCCGTCGCGCTTCTTGAGAGCGGGGAGCAGAAGGTGCCCGAGGTGCTGAGCATCGGGGGAAGCGGGAGCTTTATCACCGCATATGCGTCTCTTGCCGACGGGTCCGTCATCATCGGGGAAACGGCCTGCTTCCGGCCGGACGCGAAGGTGAGGAAGCTGCGGTTTAAGAGCCGTTTTCTCACGGATGCTTCCTGCGCCCGCGATATCCGGTGCTTTGCTGCGGGCGTGCTCCGCGAGCTGTATGAGAGCGGGGCGCTCATAAGGGGCGAGGACTGCTGCTTTTATGTGGGCTGCCCGGCGGGCTGGGACAAGCACGCGCGCGAGGACTACCGCGAGATCTTCGAGAAATCAGGATATCCGCCTTCCCGGATCATCTCCGAGTCCCGCGCGGCCCTGGTGAGCGCCTGCCAGTCGAAGCATCTTCAGATCGGACAGGACATTCTCTCCAAGCCGGTTCTCGTTGTGGATATCGGATCTTCGACGACGGATTTCGCCTATGTGTGCGGGGGAAAGGAAGTCGAGATGCAGACCGCCGGCGAGGTGACCCTGGGCGGCGGCGTGATGGATGAGCTCCTGCTCGAGCTGTGTGTCAGGGAATCCCCGGATTCAAAGGAAATCCGAAGGGTGTTCGAAGCGAGCGAGCCGTGGAAGAACTACTGCGAGTTCGCTGCGAGGAGGCTGAAGGAAAAATACTATTCCGACGAGGAGTACTGGAAGGAGCATGAATTGAAGGAGACGATTCTGATCCAGTACGACAGGCCGCTGCGCCTCACCCTGCGCATGGATGTAAGTACGGCGGAAGAGCTGCTTAACGGCAGGTCCGACCGCCTGGACGGCAGGTCCTTCAGGGATGTGTTCCTGCAGAGCTTAAAGGATGTGCGTGAGGGGATCAATAAAGGAGATCCGGAGCTGCTCTTTCTGACCGGAGGCGTCTCGAAACTCCCGGCGATCCGGACCATGTGCCGGGAAAGCTACCCGGATTCCGTCGTGATCACGGGGCTGGAGCCCGAGTATTCCGTGGCGAGGGGCCTTGCCTACTGCGGAAGGATAGACGCGGAGCTCAAGGTTTTCCGCGCGGAGATCGAGGACCTGAAGAATTCCAAGGTGGTGGACGGAATCGTCGAGAAGCACATCGACGAGCTCTATCATCTCGCGGTGGAGGCGATGGTGGGACCGATTCTGGAAAATGCCGCCGCTTCCGTGTTCGACCGCTGGAGGGACGGGTCCATCAAGAGGCTCAGCGATACGGACGAGGAGCTCCAGAAGGCCATAACGGCCTATCTCGAATCCGATGAGGCGCGCCGGGAGCTTCACAAAGTTATCGGAAACTGGCTGAAGCCGGTTGCGGATGAACTGGAGGAGTACACGGTTCCGATCTGCGTGCGCCATCATGTCCCCTACACGGCGCTCTCGCTCAAATCCTACTTGAGTGTCTCGGACGTGGATATCGGCCTGGATGCGAAGAACATGTTTGCGGTGGAGGAGATCACGCTGATGATCGATTCCATCATCAGCATTCTGATCGGACTTATCTGCGGCGGCAGCGGGATCGCGATGATCTCGAGCGGGCCCGAGGGCATCGTGGCGGGCGCGGCCATCTCGCTGCTGGTCCTGATTCTCGGGAAAAACCGGATGGAGAAGGCACTCATGGACGCGAATATCCCGAAAGTAGTGAGAAAGCTCGTTCCGAAGCAGGGGTTCCGCTCCAGGATCGGCTCGATCTCCGAGAACGTGAAGGCGACATTTTACAAAAACCTGGAGGCGGAAAAGAATGAGGAGACCACGGAGCGCATGACGGAGGAGATTTCCGCCCAGATCGAGGAATGTCTGACGCGGATGGCGGAGGTTGTGGAAATTCCGCTCCTTTGACAGTGTACAATGGATCCGTTTTGTGCTATGATGAACCCTGTTTGCCTCAGGTGATAAACAATTAGGAAGAGATACTGTATGAGAAAAGTAGTGAAATTCGGAGGGAGCTCCCTGGCGGATGCGGGGCAGTTCCGGAAAGCCGGTGAGATTGTCCGCGCGGACGAAACCCGCCTCTATGTCGTACCCAGTGCGCCCGGAAAGAGATTTCCGGCGGACACGAAAGTGACCGATATGCTGATCAGGCTCTACAAGACCGCCGCTGAGGGCGGAGACGTTGATGCGCAGATCGCGAGAATCCGGGAGAGATTTGAGGAGATCGTCGAAGGTCTCGGTCTCAATATCGATCTCGACGGGGAATTTCAGGAAATTACCCGTGTCATGAAGGAGGAGCCGTACCTGGATTACGCGGCCTCGAGAGGGGAATATCTGAACGGAAAGATCATGGCCGAGTATCTCGGCTTCACCTTCATTGATCCCTATGACGCCATTTTCTTCAATGAAGAGGGAGCGCTTAACTCCTATAAGACCGAGAAGGTGCTGTCCGCAATGCTCTCAGAGACGGAAAGGGCCGTGATCCCGGGCTTCTACGGCCAGGGCAAGGACGGGAAGGTGAAGACATTCTCCCGCGGCGGCTCCGATGTCACGGGCTCCGTGGTGGCCAGTGCGGCCAAGGTCGATGTCTACGAGAACTGGACGGATGTCTCCGGATTCCTCGTGGCGGATCCGCGCGTGGTCAATAATCCGGTGACCATTCACACGATCACATACCGGGAACTCCGTGAGCTCAGCTATATGGGCGCTGCGGTCCTCCATGAGGATGCCATCTTCCCTGTGAGGAGCAAGGGGATTCCGATCAATATCCGCAACACCAACAAGCCCGAAGACGAGGGCACCTGGATTGTGGAGAGCACGGCGAAGAAGCCGAAATATACCATCACCGGCGTGGCCGGCAAGCGCGGGTTCTGCGCGATTCTCATCACTAAAGCCATGATGAACTCCGAGATCGGGTTCGGCAGGAAAGTGCTGCAGGCCTTTGAAGAGAATCACATTTCCTTCGAGCATATGCCGTCAGGGATCGATACGATGACGGTTGTAGTGCACGAGACGGAATTCATGGACAAGGAGCAGCGCGTCGTGTCGGCGATTCACCGCATGGCACAGCCGGACAGTGTGGAGATCGAGTCGGACCTGGCTCTCATCGCCGTCGTCGGACGCGGCATGAAATCCACGAGGGGCACGGCTGCGAGAATCTTCTCCGCCCTCGCTCACGCGCATGTCAATATCCGTATGATTGACCAGGGGTCTTCGGAGCTCAATATCATCGTCGGGGTCGAAAACAAGGACTTTGAGACCGCGATCCGCGCCATTTATTCGATATTCGTGGAGACGCGGCTGTGACGTTCGGATGACCTTAAGGGGGAGTACTGAATTTGCAATCCGGGGGAGAACAACGCAAAACGAGAACGGTCAGGGAGATTCTGAAGCTCTTTTTGAAGGTGGTCGGC
>CACZQS010000110.1 GCA_902783325.1 uncultured Lachnospiraceae bacterium | reverse complement strand
CAGGTCTGCGGCCTGGTAAGCGGGCCCGGTAAAACCGGAAAGACTTTGGATCCAGTATTTCCGGTCCTCAGCTGCCTCCTCCGATGAGAGATACTCGTTTAAACGACGGATATAGGTATCATACGTAAGGCGGCAGCCCTCCGGCTCCTTTCCCGCCTTCAGTTCATCCGCCGCTTTCCGAAGAGCCCCCGGAAGCACCTTCTGGATTGTCGTTCCGTCTGCGATAAGGTGATGAAAGATCACGAAGAGAACAGTATCCGTCTCCGTATGAAGCAGGAAAATCCGGTACAGCGGGGTGTCAAAGAGAGGTGACAGGCCCTCCTCCTTCTTTTCGGAGATCACCTTCTTAAGGTCTTTGACATCCATCTCAGTGATGAGCACCGGCTCATCCGATGCGTACTGAACATAACCTTCTGCACCGCTCTGCGTTACGCGAAGGCTGAAATTTCCCTGAAATACATAAGGCAGGGCTTTTTTCACCCACTCCGCTTCCTCCGCTGCATAATGAATCTGACAGTAGAGGTGATAGGCCCGTGTCCCCGGATGTTCCAGCTCCGCGAGCAGGATCCTGATCTGCGATGGTGATAAAGAGATTGACTGTGAATTCATGTACTTTTCCCCCCGGCTTATGACTCGATATGCAGCTTCTTGTCAAGACCCATTTCGCCAAGAACGTCCCTGACCAGCGGTGACACGTTCTTCAGCGTCAGCGCACCGTTCATCCGCTTATAGGAAGCGACGATCTGCCTGATTCCGGCAGAAGACGTATACTCCAGCCCGGACATGTCAAGCACCAGGCTCTCGATTTCGGGACCGAGTTCATCTACTGCAGCAGCCAGTTTCGGTGCGTTTTCGGTGTCCATCCAGCCGTTAAGGCTCAATACCGCACAATTGCCGTTGACTGTTTTTTCAATTGTCATCGTTATTCACTCCTTTATTTATTCCAATGGCTTTCATGAGTTCCGGCACAATGATATCCAGCGACGGGTCGTCCATCATCAGGTCATGTTCGTGAGGCGTGTGAACGATCCGGAGTTTATCCGGGATACAATACCGCTCATAGTTTCCGGCTTCAAATTCCATCACTTCCTGCCAGTACCGGCGGCTTTCCTCCGGTATGCCCGAGGGAAGCTGGTCCGGTTTAAAATACAGGACATTTCCATGAAAAACGGACGGTGTATGGTTCATCATGTCTTCAGACGTGTGCTCTGAATTCCGGACGACTTCTTCCAGCATGCCCGCTTCCCGGAGATCTGCAAAGAGAGGACTCGTTTCAAAGTATTTTCTGTTGACCTGCATGCTCATGGTCCTGAAGGATTCGCGAAGCTCATCACTTGTGGCTGCATGCGAATCAAACATAATCAGATACCGGACGTCCTCGCCCATCTCTTCCAGCTGACAGGCCATCTCATGAGCGACCATCCCGCCATAGCACCAGCCTCCGAGGATATAGGGACCTTCCATCTGATGGTGCTTCAGAATTTCTATATACTTTGCCGCTATATTCCTGATGCCGTACCGGGCTTCTTTTTCATGATACAGATTGAACGGCTCGATAACCGAAAATGAAACACGGCTGCCTATCCTGGCCGCCAGCCGGTAATATGCCGCGCTTCCGGTATTTGCCGTGTGGACAAAGACCATCTTCGGCCCCGTATTTTCCGAGTAGACACAAATCTCGGACGGCACCTTGCCGCTGATCCCGGTTTCCGCACTTCCGGCCCCGGCTCTTTCCGGCGCAGTACCTTTTTCTTCCGCGAGGCTCTCACCAAGAAGCTCCCGCCATCCCTGAATCGACTCATCGGCCGGGTACCTCTCTCCCAGAAGATCCATAAGCCGGGCCAGGAAGGCATTCCGCTTCGGCTTGTCGAACGCGATGTCACTCGTCAGAACACAGAGCATATACTTCCCGGCTGCCCGAAGGAAAATCATCCGGATCAGGCCGGATCTCTGCAGATCCACCTGAGTGTAGAGGAGTTCTCTTTTCATCTCGTTCATTTCGCGGCTTCCCAGCGTTTCCGCATCCACGATCTCAAGCGGGATCTTCCGGTCAGTTATAACCTGCTGGATAACCTCGACATCATGGAACACAATGGCGGAGCGCAGCGCTTCGTTCTCTTCGGAAACGATATCCAGCACCTCGCGCAGATCCTTTTCCGACACGGGGCTGTCCACCTGCAAAAACACGGCGCTTCTGAAATGGAAACGGTCAGGATAAAAGATCTGCTTAAACAGCATCTCATCCTGCTCCGGACTGATGGGAAGTACTTTCAGTATCTTCTCACCCCGCGATTCAAAGTCTTTCCGGACCGCCCCGTACTCTTCCTTCGTCCAGAGCTGCTCATAAACGACCTCTGCCGCCTCTGCGATCCTGCGCAGCACATTCAGCTGCAGCACCTGTGCGGTGCTGATCCTGATACCCTGTTCCCGAAGGAGCGCAGTATACTGCATTGCGGTCAGCGAAGTTCCGCCTAAATCTGTAAAGGAGTCATCCGGACTGATCGACACGGTAGTATTGAGCACATCCTCCAGCGTATACACGAGGCGGGCAAGTACTTCACTGTCAAGAGCCCCGTAATGGGCATTTTCCCGGTCCTGTTTCGGATCGGGCAGCCTGCTGCGCACCACCTTGCCATTGGCATTGCGCGGCAGTTCTTCCATCTGCACCCAGACTTTCGGAATCATGTACTCCGTGAGGGTTTTTGAGATCTCCTCCGTGACCGCCTTCCGGTCCAGCTCGGTCTGAGCTTCATAATAGCAGACAAGATTGTCTATGCCGCCGACGGTTTTTACAACCACGACAGCCTGCCTCACGTCATCCCGGCCGAGTGTTTCGGCCGCTTGCAGGATCCGGGACTCCACCTCGCCGGTCTCAATGCGAAAACCGCGGAGCTTGACCATATTATCGATACGGCCGAGGATATCATAATCCCCGTCATCCGTCATAACAGCCCTGTCGCCGGTGCGGAACCAGGTTTCCCCGTCAAGAGTGATCCATTTTTCCGCGCTCAGCTCAGGCAGTTTAAAGTATTGCCGGGACATAAAGCTGTTTGAGATCAGCAGTTCCCCCGCCTCCCCGGGTTTTACCGGCTTCATCGCTTCGTCCGCGATCATCGCCTTTGTGTTGACATACGGCTTTCCGACAAGGATACGGCTCTCGTCGCCGTACACCTTTTTTGAGAGGACACCGCTTGTCTCCGTACTGCCATAGCTGTCGATCAGGAAGCAGTCCGGAAGCAGCGCCCGAAAATTCCTGAGTTTTTCCCCGGCCGCAAAAATGAAGATGCCGCGGATGTCGTAATCCTCCGCCATGATGGCCGCGAGACCTGACGGTATGAAGATATGGGTGACGTTCTGTTCCCTGAGAAACTGATACAGGGAGCCGATGTCCTTTCGGGCCACCTCCGGAGCGATGCATACCGTTCCTCCTTTAGACAGGGGACCGAGCAGGAACATCTGCGTTCCCACAAATGAAAAACTCGAAATGATGCCTGAACGGGTATTTTCACCGATCGCCGCGTCTTCATGGACATTGGTCCAGTCGACGATATGCAGCAGCATCCTGTGGATATGCAGCACTCCCTT
>CACZQS010000109.1 GCA_902783325.1 uncultured Lachnospiraceae bacterium | reverse complement strand
TACGGGACTTATGAAGGTGATATCATCTATAATGGTGAGACGTGCAAGTTCAGCACGATTAAGGATTCGGAAGGCAAAGGGATCGTCATCATCCACCAGGAGCTTGCCCTGGTGCCGGAGATGTCGATCGGTGAAAACATGTACCTCGGCAACGAGCGCGGCTCTAAGGCGAAGATCGACTGGAATACCACTTATGCAGAGGCGGATAAATACCTGAAGATGGTGGGCCTTACAGAGTCGTCGAAGGTGCTGATCAAGGAGATCGGTACCGGCAAGCAGCAGCTGGTCGAGATCGCGAAGGCACTTGCGAAGAACGCGAAGCTGCTGATTCTGGATGAGCCGACTTCTTCCCTGAATGAAGAAGATTCGAGAGCTCTTCTCGATCTCATGCTCGGCTTCAAAAAGCAGGGGATGACGATGATCATCATCACCCACAAGCTCAACGAGGTCTCCTACGTGGCAGACAAGATTACCGTTGTCCGCGACGGTTCGACTATCGAAACGATTGACAACGCCAATCACGATATCGATGAGGACAGGATCATCAAGGGCATGGTCGGACGCGAGATCACGAACCGCTTCCCGAAGAGAGAGAATGTCAAAATCGGCGAAATCAATATGGAAGTCAGCGGGTGGACGGTGCATCATCCTCTTTACCCGGAGAGAATCGTTGTCAACGATGTCTCCATGTATGTCCGCAAGGGCGAAGTCGTCGGGATTTACGGCCTGATGGGCGCGGGCCGCACCGAGCTCGCCATGAGTATCTTCGGGCAGTCCTACGGCATCCTGACCGCCGGCACACTGAAGCTGAACGGCCAGGAAGTGAAACTGAAGAAGACGCCGACGGACGCCATCAAGCACAAGATCGCCTATGTCACTGAGGACAGAAAGGGCAACGGCCTTATTCTTTCCCAGTCCATCAAGGTCAATACATCCCTGGCGAATCTCGATTCGATCTCGAGTCATCTTGTCATTGACAAGGACCGCGAGTACCAGGTTGCCGAAGAATACAGGGATAAGCTGAGGACCAAGACTCCTTCTGTCGAACAGCTTGTCGGGAATCTTTCCGGCGGTAACCAGCAGAAAGTGCTTCTTGCGAAGTGGATGTTCGCGGAGCCGGAGGTTCTGATCCTCGACGAGCCGACCCGAGGCATCGACGTCGGCGCGAAGTACGAGATCTACTGCATCATTAACGATCTTGCGGCAGAAGGCAAGTCCGTGATCATGATTTCTTCGGAGCTTCCCGAGGTTCTGGCAATGAGTGACAGGATCTATATCATGAACGCATCGAGGATTGTAGGCGAGATGAAAGCCTCCGAGGCGACTCAGGAGAATATCATGGCCACGATCCTTAAGTCAGGAAGGGGGGATTGACCATGAAATCAGGCGGAGCTCTTGCAATTGCCAAAAAGAATACAATGCTGATCGCTTTGGTCGCAGTCATCATCTTCTTCTCGATCAGCACGCAGGGAAAGATTTTATATGCGCAGAACATCAATAACCTGATCTCCCAGAACGGCTATGTGTTCGTGCTGGCGGCCGGTATGCTGCTCTGCATCCTGACAGGCGGCAACATCGACCTCGCGGTCGGTTCTGTTGTCTGCTTTACCGGCGGCCTCGGCGCCGTGATTCTTGCCAAGGATCTTCCGGCGGGACTTGCGGTTTTGGTTATGCTCCTTGTCGGACTTGCCATCGGTATGTTCCAGGGTTACTGGATTGCCTGGGTTTCAGTGCCTCCGTTCATCGCGACTCTGGCCGGTATGTACGCATTCAGAGGCCTTGCCAACGTCGTGCTCGGCGGATATGCGGTCGGCGTGGATAATGAGGCTTTCCTGTTTCTGTTCGGCGGCGGCGCGGACTGCTACATTCCGGATTTTCTTCACGGAACCAATCTTAATCTGACCTGCCTCCTGGTGGGCATCATCGGCGCGGCGATCTTCGTGATCCTGACGCTGCGCGGTCTGGCGGTCAGAAAAGCCAAAGGAATTCATACGGGGAGTGCAGGTGCACAGATAGCCAAGATGGTAGTGATCGCAGCGCTGATCGTCTGGATTGCCTACAAGCTGGCCCAATACAAAGGTATTCCTACGGTTCTGATCTGGATCGCGCTGGTTCTGCTGATCTATGGTTACGTTACCACGAGTACCGCGATCGGCCGTTATTTCTACGCCGTCGGCGGAAATGAGAAAGCGACAAGGCTGTCCGGTGTCAATACCAAACTTGTCTACTTTATCGCATATGCCAATATGGGACTGCTGGCAGGTCTTGCCGGTATCCTCACGATCGCAAGATTCAGTTCGGTCCAGCCGACTTACGGCCAGGGCTATGAGATGGACGCGATCGCATCCTGCTTCATCGGCGGCGCCTCAGCTTACGGCGGCGTGGGTAATATCACCGGTGTCATCATCGGTGCGACGCTCATGGGCATCATCAACCAGGGCATGAGTATCATGGGTATCTCGTCAAACTATCAGAGAGCCGTCAAGGGTATCGTGCTTCTGGTCGCCGTTATTGTTGATGTTCTGTCCAAGAAGGAAAAGGCATAAGGGGAGGAGGATGACAATGAAAAAGAGTGCTTCTTCAGTATTAAAAGATAATACGATGATCATCGTCCTCGTGCTGGTCTACCTCTTCTTCACATGGCGGACGGGCGGTGCGATGTTCCAGCCGATGAATTTCAATGCGCTGATCACTCAGAACGCATATGTCTTCATTCTCGCCTGCGGAATGCTGATGTGCATGCTGACCGGCGGAAATATTGACCTGTCCTGTGGATCTTTCGTCTGCTTCCTCGGGGCGATGGGCGGCGTCTTTATGGTCACGAAGGGACTTCCGACCAGTGTCGCGATCATACTGATGCTGATGGTCGGAATTATTTACGGCTTTGTGCTCGGATATCTGGTAGCCTACATGAATATCCCTCCGTGGATTGCCACACTGGCCGGATATCTTGCGTTCCGCGGAATCGGAACGGACATCCTGAGCAGCAACAGCACAACGGGTTCCATCAGTATTGCTTCCAGGACGGACTTCCTCGCCATTTTCTCCGGAAAGCTCTTCAGCACGAAGCTCGGTGAGCTCAATATGGTCTGTATGGGCGTCGGGATCGCCGCAGCCGTGATCGTGCTGCTCCTCAATATCACTTCGAGAGCGACCAAGGTCAGGAAGGGATATGAGGCTGACTCCATGGGCAGCGTCCTTCTGAAATCTGTGATAGAAGTTGCCGTGATCATCCTGATCGCCTACAAGCTGGCGCTGGCAGGCGGCATTCCTACCGTCTTTGTCTGGGTGGTGGCAGTTATCCTGTTCTACAGCTTCATCACAGAGAAGACCACGATCGGACGCCATTTCTACGTGGTCGGTGGCAACCGCGAAGCGGCACGTCTGTCCGGCGTCAACACAAGAAGGATCATGTTCATCGCTTACCTCAATATGGCGATCGTCACGGTTATCACGACCTGGGTCGTCCTCGCGAGATTCCAGGCGGCGAACTCAACGGCCGGCACCAACTATGAGATGGACGCCATCTCCGCGTGCGTGGTCGGCGGTGTCTCCGCATACGGCGGCGCCGGAAGAATCTTCGGCATGGTGATCGGTGCTACGCTGATCGGTGTTATCAACCTGGGCATGAGCCTTATGAACATTGACGCGAACTACCAGAAGGTGGTTAAGGGCGTCGTCCTTCTCGGAGCGGTGGCATTTGACATTCTCTCCAAGAAAAACGCGAAGTAAAGAGTTGCGCATAAGCGCAAAACGGATGAAAAGGCCGGGGGATGATCCCCCGGCCTTTATCGGTTGCGGGAATACGGGTATGGTGATATTATATGTAAGACTAAGACACAAGGGGAGTGTCCACGGCGCGAGGGGGGCGTCCGGGCAGTTGGTAAGGGGGAAACAGATCAGATGACCAGGGATCAACTGATCGCAAAACGCAAAAAAAAGAAACGTTTTCATCGCGTAGCTGCGGGCGCCGCTGTGGTGGCGCTTGTCTTTATGCTTATCGGAGCCATCGGGATTGTGAGAAAACTGACCGGAAATATGCCGGGCAGCGGTCACAAGGAGAATCTGACAGAAGTAACCGGTATCGTGGATGTCCAGAAAGATTCGGACCGGACGGATTCTGCCTCCGGTGTGCCTGAAGGGGATCATTTTGAGACGACATCGGAAGGGGTTTTCTATTTCTATGCCGACGGAACCATGGCGATCGGGCTCACTCCGATCGACGGATCTCTGTATTACTTCGGTTATGACGGGGTGCTGCTGACCGGCTGGCAGGAGGATGACGGAAATTCCTATTATTTTTCTCCCGAAGACGGCAAGGCGGTAGTCGGTGAGCATGAGATTGACGGGAAGACCTATTGGTTTGATGAGAACGGCGTCAATGACCCGTCGAAGACGGTAGATCCGAACATCGGAAAAGGTCCTATGGTGGCGCTCACGTTTGACGACGGACCGGGATACTACACGAATGAAATCCTGGATCTTCTGCAGCAGTACGACGCGAAGGCAACATTTTTCATGCTCGGAACGGAGGTTGAGAACTACAAGTCCGCCGTGTGGAGAGAGCACGAGATGGGCATGGAGCAGGGCAATCACAGCTGGGATCACAAAACTCTGACGCACCTGAGCGGGGAGGAAATTGCGAACGAATTCCAGAAGATGAACGATGCGCTGTCGGAAGTGACGGGCGAGGAGGCGAAACTCTTCCGGGCTCCCGGAGGCGGAATCAATGGCGATGTCTACGCCAACAGTCTGGGAATGAAGTCCATTCTCTGGTCCATTGACACTTTGGACTGGGAGACAAAGAATGCCCAGCAGACCTATGACACCGTGATTAACAACATAAAGGACGGGGATATCGTCCTCATGCATGAGATCTATGAAGCGACGCTGAATGCTTTGAAGATGCTGCTGCCGAAACTCAAAGAGATGGGGTATCAGATGGTGACAGTGTCGGAGCTTGCCGCGGCAAGAGGAGTGACTCTGGAGGACGGCGTTTCTTACTACGCGTTTTATCCGGATGGGGCTTATTTCAGTCAGTGATGATAGAGGGGATGGGCAGTAATATGACCGCTTTCATAGTGACAAGCATATTGCTGGGAGCCGGATTGGCCATGGACGCATTTGCCGTTTCCATGGCCAATGGTCTGGTGGAGAAAGACATGGCTTTCCGGCGGCGCTGCTTTATTGCAGGCATCTATGGGGCGTTTCAGTTTGCGATGCCGCTGATCGGATGGTTTTTTGTCCACGGACTTGTCGAGTGGTTCGAAAGCTTTCGCAAGCTGGTCCCGTGGATTGCACTTGTCCTTCTGCTCTTTATCGGGGGCAAGATGTTCTATGAGGGATATACCGGCGAAGGGGAGGCCGTTTCCGCAGAACGCCTCACGCTGCGTATACTTATCCTGCAGGGCGTGGCGACCTCGCTTGACGCGCTGTCCGTGGGATTTATGCTCGCGGACTATTCGGCGTCTATGGCGCTTTTGTCCTGCGGGATCATCGGGGCCGTGACATTTTTCATATGCCTTGCCGGGCTTCGGATCGGAAAATTCCTGGGGACGAAGTTCTCGGGGAAAGCACAGATGATAGGTGGGAGTATTCTCATCATCATCGGGATCGAAATCTTTATTCGGGGACTTTGACAGACACACCTCTTGACACGCCGCGAGCGGAATTTATAATAGAATACAGGATTTAGTTGCCGTTTTGTGTGAAAATACAAAATGTTGACCTTCCTGCGAGGGGTTTACGGAGATGGTAATTGACAGGAAAATTGAGAGATATGTGAAGGAAGTGGTTCAGTATATTCCTTCACGGTTAAGGGCTGAAGCCGAAGCGGAGATCACGGAGATGCTGACCGATATGGTCCGTGATCACGCCGGCGGCAAGGAGCCGGATATATTGGACGCCAGAGAAGTCCTGGACGAATTGGGGGATCCGGGAATCATGGCGATGTCGTGGATGGAAACCAGGCAGGACCTGGAAGAGGAGAGCTTCCTGGACAATCCGGCGGCAAAGATTATGGGGCTTTTCATATCAGCGGATAATGAATCAGTTGAGAAGATGAACCGTATCCTGAGACTGATGCTGATGGTTTTCTCGGTACTGGCCGTTTTCTTTGTGGGTTTCGGGATCATTGCTCTTGGAACCCATCTGATTAAGACGATGCTCCCGATCTTTCTCGGCTGTGTGCTGGGACTCCTGGCTATAGCGGGAAGGAGCGTGCTGGTGCGGCAGAGCTGAGGTAAATCGCGATTCTCGAAGAGGCATATGTATCTGGTATAGGAATGCGGCGCCTGACGGGGCCGCTCGTTTTTTCATAAATCAAGAAAGGAAGAATAACTATGATGATTGAATCGCCGTCCGCATGCATAAAACTAAAAGAAGGCACACATTTCGCAAAATGCGTTCTCATGCCCGGGGATCCTCTCCGCGCGAAGCATATCGCCGAGACATTTTTGGAGAATCCGGTTCTCGTCAACGATGTGCGCAATATGCTCGGATATACGGGAACATATGAGGGACAGGAAGTGTCTGTCATGGGATCCGGCATGGGGATTCCGTCAATCGTGCTTTACGCGACCGAGCTCTACAAATTCTTTGGCGTCGAGGCGATTATCCGCTGCGGAAGTGCCGGCGCGCTGCGTGACGACGTGCATATCCGCGACGTTGTGCTGGCTATTGGCGCATCTTCCAATACCGGTTATCAGGAGGCGGTTGACCTTCCCGGTTTTGCGGCTCCGACAGCGGATTACGGTCTCTTAAGGACAGCGGCGGATATCGCCGAGGAGATGGGTGTAAGAGTCGATGTGGGAAATGTCTATACATCGGACTTCTTCTATTATCCCAATGAGAGCGCGAAGATCAATGAGAAGGCCCTCAGAACCGGTCATCTTGCCGTTGAGATGGAGACCGCCGGATTATATCTCCTCTCGGCCTGCATGAGAAAAAAGGCACTCTCCGTGCTCACAATCTCAGATCACATCATGACAGGAGAGGGCTTAAGCGCCGAGGAGCGCCAGGACAGCTTCCATGAGATGATGGAGATCGCACTGAAGACCGCGGTCAGGACGAAGTTCTAAACTTTTTCTTAAAGCTGGCGGTGTTCTCTTGCGGCCCGCCGCGAAAAGGATTATAGTTCTTTCATATACTGCGGCATAAGAAAAGTGTGTCTGTAAGTATGAGGAGATAAGCTTGAGATGAATGGTTTTTTTGATCGCATGCGGGAGAAACTGCAGCAGTTCATGACGGGACGCTATGGAACGGATGAGTTGTCGAAAGCGCTTCTGATAGTGACTTTCGTGCTGTTCATTCTGTCCGTGCTGACGGGATGGAGCATTTTCCTGATTCTGGCCATTGCCGGTCTGATCTTCAGCTATTTCAGAATGTTTTCCAGGAATTATGCCGCCCGCTCGGCGGAGAACAGGAAGTATCTGGATCTGTCAGCCAATCTGCGCAGGAAACTCCGGGTTCAGAAGAAGCGCTTCGACGGCCGCAAGGACTATCGATTCTTTAAATGTCCGACCTGCGGGCAGGAAGTGCGCGTTCCGAAGGGCAAAGGCCACATCAGGATTACCTGTCCGAAGTGCGGTTCTCAGTTCGACCGCACGGTATAGAGAGGGATGCTGTTTTGTTCGGCTATGTGACTGTGAACCAGGATGAACTGAAGATCAGGGATTATAAAAGATACCGCAGTTTTTACTGCGGTCTTTGTCGTTCTCTGCAGAAGAGGTTCGGCATACGCGGCCAGGTGATTCTTCCTTACGATATGGTCTTTGTGGATATTCTTCTGAACGGGCTATATGAGATCCCGCTTGACGAGGAGGACCGTTTCTGCGCCGCGCATCCCTCAAGGAAGCAGCATATGGTCTCCAATGAGATCACGGACTATGCCGCGGATATGGGAATACTGCTCGTCTATTATAAGATGCTGGATGACCGTCTCGATGAGGGCGGCAGGCTGAAGATGCCGATTTCAAAAGCAGATATCTTCAAAAAACCGGTCCTGAAAGTGAAAGCGGGATGGCCCAGGCAGGCGAAAGCGGTGGAAGAGTATATTAAGTCACTGCGGGAATGCGAGAAGAGGCGGACGGACGACCTGGACTATGTTGCCGGTTTAACCGGAAACGCACTCGGGGAGATCCTTGTGATGAAAGAGGATATGTGGTCCCCGTTTCTGCGGCGCATGGGGTTTTTCCTGGGCAAATATGTCTATCTCATGGATGCCTATGAGGATCTGGAGAAGGACTCAAAGAAGGGCAATTACAATCCCTGGGCGCCATACCGCGTGAGAAAAGATTATGACGCGCTCGCGGAGAACACTCTGACCATGATGATGGCGGAATGTGCGAAAGAGTTTGAGAAGCTGCCGATCGTGCAGGACATCGATATCCTGCGCAACATCATTTATTCCGGTGTCTGGAATCAGTATCGGGCGATGAAGGACAAGCAGGCAGGAAAGGATAAAGAGGACAAAGCATGATCATCGACCCGTATAAGGTGCTCGGAGTCAGCGAGGATGTATCCGATGCGGAACTGAAAAAAGTGTACAGGGATCTCAGCAAGAAGTGGCATCCGGATGCCAACCCGGATAACCCCGCGCAGGCTGAGGCCCGTTTTAAAGAGATCCAGGAAGCCTATACGCAGATTGTGGATGCGAGGGCCAGAGGCACCAGTGCTTACGGCAGGGCACAGCAGAGCTCTTCGGGTCATGGATCCTCTTACGGAGGAGGCTACGCGGATTACGGCTTCGGAGGGTTTGAGGAATTCTTTAATCAGTGGTCCCAGTATTCCAATGAGCGGCGCCAGCAGGAAGAGAGCAACGAGATGACGGCGGCGCGCAATTATATCAATGCCGGCCACTATAAGGAAGCGCTGAATGCTCTCTCGCAGGTTTCCGAAGCTTCCAGGAATGCCCGCTGGTATTATTATGCCGCAATCGCGAGCCAGGGCGCGGGCAGCAATATCGATGCCATGAATTTTGCAAAGAAAGCGGTGGATCTCGATCCGGGGAATGCGGAATACCAGAATCTGCTGAACCGGCTTCAGGGAGGCGGCTCCTGGTATACGCAGCGGGGTGAGGGCTACGGCGGTTTCGGGGCCTCGTCAAGTACGGCGACCTGGTGTCTGTCCATATGCGCGCTGAATCTGTGCTGCAACTGCTGCGGACACGGATTCTTCATCTGAAGATGTCCGCTTTTAAGGAGGTGTCTTATGAACAAAAAACTCGTATCCGTTCTTACAGCCGCTGTGTGTGTCTGCTCCGTTTTCGGAGGCGCTTTAGCCGCTTCGGCCGATGAGGCCGTTGAAACCGCTGAGGGGGCTGAGACTGTTGAGGTTATTGACAAGACGATTACGGTCTGGTGTCCGGAAGAGCTTACGGCGTTTACGGAAGAGATGATCGGGAATTTTCAGGAGGCGAATCCGGATTATGCGGATTACACCGTGACCGTTGAAGCGGTCGGTGAGAGCGATGCCGCCTACTATATGATGACGGATGTTGAAGGAGGGGCTGACATTTTCCACTTCACACAGGACCAGCTGGCCAGTCTGGTTTCCGCCGGGGCGCTTACTCCCGCAGGCGACACATCAAACTGGGTTAAGGAACAAAATGACGCCGGTTCCGTGTATGCGGCGACCTGGGCGGATACGATCTATGCATATCCTCTGACCTCCGACAGCGGCTATTTCCTGTATTACGACAAGAGCGTCATCTCGGATCCCACGACAATCGAAGGCATTCTTTCCGACTGCGAGACAGCCGGCAAGGACTTCTATATGGAGATTAATTCCGGCTGGTATCAGCCTGCATTTTTCCTCGGGACAGGATGTGACCTGGTCTATGAGACGGACGATCTCGGCGGAATTACATCTGCAAAGGTCACTTATGCGTCTCCGGAGGGGCTTAAAGCCCTGAAAGCGATGATCGCTCTTACCGAATCCACGGCGTTCCGCAACGGGTCCTCCATCAGCGATGCTCCGAACTGCGCCGCGATTGTGGACGGCACGTGGGACAGCTCCGCGGCAAAGGATCTCTTCGGTGAGAACTGTGCCTGCACAAAGCTTCCGACTTTCAGTGTGGATGACGAGGAGTATCAGATGAGCGGCTTCGGCGGCTTCAGGCTTCTCGGGATCAAGCCGCAGACGGATGCGGACAAGCTTGCGGCAATCCGCGCCATCTCACAGTATCTGGCGGGCGCTGAGGTTCAGCTCGAGCGCTACCTGGCGGCAGGCTGGGGTCCGTCCAATAAAGCGGCTCAGGCAAGCGAGGCCGTACAGGCCGATGCGGCGCTCTCCGCTCTTGCGCAGCAGCTCATATATACAGTTCCGCAGGGACAGTACCCCGCAGACTACTGGACGCTCGCGACCTCTCTCGGTGATACTGTCATCAGCGGTGAGCTCACAGGGGCTGCCGATACAGAACTGATGGGTGTGCTGCAGAGCTTTCAGGATGCATGCATTGCCTGCGCAGAATAATCATCAGGAAAATTTTTTTGCGCAATCGTTAAGGCAGGGTTTTACGGCCCTGCCTTTGCTGTTCATGTTATCTGTTCATCTTGAGCATTTTCGTCCGGGAATGTGCTGACCTTAACTGCGGGAAAATCAGGGATTCACTGCCGGCGGGGCAGTGAAGGTCTCTGACTCTGTCCCGGTATCTGTGTCTGTCTCGGCGATGGCCTGTGCCTTCAGACGGCCGAAGTATTTCTCATAATTGTTGTTGAATTCTTCCTGGTAAAGCATGTCATCCGAGTGATGCAGCTCGTGGAGGTACTGATGCTCGCGGCCGTCGATCGCGCTGTCGTAGCGGCCCAGCAGGTAGACTGCCAGGTCGGAACACTGGTCGGAGATGCGCTCCAGATAATTGACGATGTTCTGGAACTCGATGCCGCGGTAAGCGTCGCAGAGGCTGTGGGTCATGCGGTAGACATGATGGCTTCTGAGCTCCTCCATCAGCTCGTCGATGACCTCTTCCATCGGTTCCACCTTCTGCGCCTCCGTGATGCTGTTCTCCCTGTATGCCTGCAGGGTGGTCTGCAGGATGTCGCGCACGGCATCGGTGGCAATCACCAGCTCTGACTTGGCATTTTCCGAGAATTCCGATTTGCCCTGCAGCATGTTCCTGGCGCTGTCATTGATGTTGACTGCCAGATCGCCGATTCTCTCAAATGCCACCAGCGCGCGGAGCTGGAAATTCTGCGTGCGGTGATCCCGCGGCCGCTTCACGTACGGTGAGACCGCAATGATATACTGGTTGGAGGCGTCCGCCATGCGGTCCAGCAGATCCTCCCGGTGGGCGATCTTGCCGTCCCTCTTCTCGCGAAAATCAAAGATCTGATTGACCGAGGCCTTATAATTCTTGAGAGAGACGTCAGCCATATGTCCGATCAGGTGCTCGGATTCCGCAAGAGCAAGTCCGGGCGACGTGATGAGGTGCATGTCGAGATCCCGGAGATTCTGCTCGATATCCGCGTCTTCCTCGTCGAGCGGCTTGTCCGGCACGATCTTTTCCGCGATGGCTGCGAAGAATCCGCTGAAGGGAAGAAGCACTACGGCGGGAATCAGGCGGAAGAGACCGTGGATATTGGCGACGCCGCCGGAATCCAGAGTCTTAAACCAGAGATCGTCGCCGATGACCCCTGTGATCCGCAGGATAAAGATGGCGGCAAAGATCAGGATGGCCGCACAGACATTGTAGATGATGTGGACAAGGCACACCCGGATCTGCTCGTTCTTCGCACCGATGCGGCAGACCAGGA
This sequence comes from uncultured Lachnospiraceae bacterium, assembly GCA_902783325.1. Lineage (GTDB taxonomy): Bacteria > Bacillota > Clostridia > Lachnospirales > Lachnospiraceae > Chordicoccus. Next base: position 817 of record CACZQS010000109.1, on the reverse strand, counting down.
AGGTGGTCAGGCAGTCTCCGATGTTGACGCCGATGATGACGGCGAAGACCGCGCAGAAGGTTACGCCCACGGAGCTGGCGATGGACTGCAGGATACCTACGACGGCCGAGGAGCTCTGGATGACGCCGGTCACGGCGACGCCGGCCAGGAATCCGAGAAAATAGTTGTCCTCAAAGGAGACGAGAAGCGCGCTCAGCTGTTCGCTCATCGTGCTCACGGCAGCGCTCATATTCATAAGGCCCACAAAGAGGATGCCGAACCCCATGAAGATCGTGCCCGTCGTGCTGGCTGACTGTTTTTTTACGAACATGATGAGGATGATGCCGACGGTCAGTGCCAAAGGAGCCAGATTGTCCGATTTGAAGAAATATAATATGCTGGTAGATCCCGCCTGCAGGTCCATCAGACGGATGATCTGAGCCGTGATGGCTGTTCCGACGTTGGCGCCGAGTACGATGCCTATGGACTGGCGGAAGGTTAAGAAACCGGCGCCCACAAGACCGACGGTCAGGACGATCGTGGCCGTGGAGCTCTGAATCATGCAGGTGACGATGACACCCAGGATGAATCCCATGACGGGTTTTGTCGTGACACGGGCGAGAGCCGCTTTCATGGCACCGCCGGAGCTGCTCTTTAAGCCGTCTCCCATGATGCGCATGCCGTACAGGAAAAGAGCCAGACCGCCCAGAAGAGATATGATTCTATAGAATATGTCCATAGTGTCTCCTTTTTTATACTAGTTCACTTAATTATCTGCCGAGGCAGATGATTTAGTGAACTGCATATACAGCAACGGATGCCTGCCAATCGGCAGTGC
>CACZQS010000108.1 GCA_902783325.1 uncultured Lachnospiraceae bacterium | reverse complement strand
GATGACAAACTGCTTCTGGCCACTGTCTCCAACGGCAGACTTGATCCTTCCCTGCAGAACACGGTGGCGCTGCTTGTGCGTACCATGCCCCTGGTGCTTCAGGAGAAGAGGGATATAACCGTGCGGGAACTTTTCGACCATGTGGGAAAGGTATGGATGGATACACTCGCCAATCAGATCTATCCCTTCACAAAGATTGCCGGGGAGTTTGATCTTCACCCTGAGTTTTTCTATACATATCACGGACGGATCTATGAAGAGATCTCTCTCGGAGGAAAATCCTACTGCCGCGGAAGGATTGCCTACGACTCTCTCCGCTATAAAACGATGGTAAATGTAATACTGGAGGATCAGTATTACATCCAGGTCGAATATAACGACGAGCTCTATACGCGGGAATACATCCGGTGCTTTGCGCGGTGCATGGGGGATCTGATCAGGAAGTGGGCAGCCCAGGATGAGCTGGCCGGAAGCAGGATCCGGGATATTGCACTTGCCGGAGAGGCTGCGGACTATAAGCTGACGCCGCTCAAAGAGGTCATGGTGCATGAGACGTTTGAGAGAATGGCGGCTTCCTTCCCGGATCGCAGGATTCTGACCTCATGCGGCGAAACCCTTACATACGACCAGCTGAACCGCCGGGCAAACCGCATTGCCAATGCACTTAAGAAGAAAGGCGTGAAGGAAGGCGGGCGGGTCGTCCTGCTTCTTCCGCGCACCTGTAACCTGATCGCTTCCATGATAGGCGTGCTGAAGGCCGGGGCGGCCTACATTCCGATGGATGTGGAGTACCCGCGGGAGCGTGTTACCTACGTTCTGGAGGATTCCGGCGCAGATTTCGTGATCACGGCGGAAGACATGCCCCGGGCTGTCTCTCTTGACGAACTGCTTTCGGAGGAAAATGAGGCCAATCCGCCCATCACTCAGGATCCGGACCGCACCTGCTATATGATCTACACTTCGGGATCCACAGGGCGCCCGAAGGGAGTGGCCGTATCCCATATGAATCTGTCCAATCTCTGCGTGCCCGTGCCGGAGAATAATTATTTCTATACGCGCAGTCCCAAACCGGAGAGTGTCATTCAGACAGCTACGGTCTCATTTGACGCCTCTATCCTGGACATCATGCCGCCGCTCTTAAACGGGATCCGGGTCGTGTTTGCAAACGATGAAGAAAACCGCAATGTAAACGAGCTGGTGAATCTGATTAAACGGGAGAAGCCCACCATGCTCGGCGATATGACGCCATCGCGCCTGATGCAGTACCTGAATTCACCGGAATTCGCGGCGCAGATCAGTCATTTCGAGGCCTGCTCGGTGGGAGGCGAGGCTTTCCTGCCCGCGCTTTACGACAGACTGAGAGCCTTGTCGGACCTTGATATCTACAATTCCTACGGTCCCACGGAGACAACGGTCCACTCCAACACAAGACTGATCACCAAAGAGAACATCATGTCCGTGGGCAAAGCTTTATACAACGTGATTTGTGAGATCCGCGACATTGACGGGGAACTGCTGCCGGACGGAGTGATGGGAGAACTCTATATCGGCGGTTACGGCGTCAGCAAGGGATACCACCATATGCCGGAAAAGACGGCCGCGTCCTTTGTCACCATAGACGGAATGCGCTATTTCCGAAGCGGAGACTATGCTTACAAGCTGCCGAACGAAGAAATCGTGGTGATGGGCAGACGGGACGGCCAGATCAAGCTCCGCGGACTTAGGATCGAGATCGGAGAAGTGGAAGGATCCATAGAGGCCTATAAAGGAGTAAAGAAAGCTGCGGTTGTGATCCGGAAGATCGGGAAGACCGATCACCTGTGCGGATATTATACGGCGGACGCGCCGGTGGACGAAAACGAGCTGCGGGCATTCCTGGCTTCGCGCCTGACACCTTATATGGTGCCTACCGTACTTATGCAGCTTGCGGAGATGCCGTACACTCCAAACGGCAAGCTCGACCGCAAAAATCTGCCGGAGCCGACGATCAAAAAGGAATATGTGGAGCCAGCCACGCACGTGGAGGGATTCTTCTGCCATATCTTCGAGCAGGTTCTGGATCTGGAAAATGTCGGCGCCACAAGCGATTTCTTCGCCATCGGCGGAAACTCGCTTCTGGCAACACAGCTGACGATTCTGGCATCAAACGGCGGATACGACATCAAGTTCAGGGACGTGTTCGATAACCCGACGCCCAGAAAGCTGGCGGCCTTCGTGACAGACAGGAGTGCCGGAGAAAACAGGGAAGAAAGTGCCGAATTAAAGGATATAGAGCAGTATGACTACACCGCAATTCATGAGTACCTGAAGAAAAACAGCTTCGAAAACTATACCTCGGGCAGCCGGAAAAAACTGTCCAAAGTTCTTCTGACCGGCGCCACGGGCTTTTTGGGAATCCATATTCTCCACGAGCTGATCGAACGGGACGATGTAGTTGTCTACTGCATGCTGAGGGGGAATCAGAAAAAATCCGGCGCGGACAGATTGAAGAGCCGTCTCTTCTATTATTTTGACAATGAGTACGCGGGCCTTTTCGGAATCCGCCTCATCGTGCGCGACGGCGCGATTACGAATGAAGGGGACTTTGCGGTATTCGACAATGATCCGATCGATACCATCATCAACTGCGCCGCCTCCGTGAAGCATTTCTCGGCCGGCACGGATATCTATGACACCAATGTAACCGGCGTGAAGAACGGCCTGGCATATGCGGAGAAGCGGGGACTGCGGTACATTCACATTTCCACCACCAGCACAGCCGGTGAAATTCTTCTTGACGGCGCACATGAGGTCTTCACCTACGATGAGCAGACCCTGTATAAGGGACAGATTCTGGACAACCAGTATTTGAGCTCAAAATTCCTGTCCGAGCGGATGGTGCTTGAAGCTGCGGCCGGGGGAGCGGATACCAAGGTGATCCGCGTGGGCAATCTCATGGCCAGGAGCTCGGACGGTATTTTCCAGATCAACTTCCGCACAAACGGCTTTATCAGCCGGCTCAGGGCTTATGTGACTCTGAATGAAATGCCGTATAAAAAAATGCTGCAGCGGGCGGAATTCTCCCCCATAGACATCACCGCAAAAGCGATCGTGACCCTTGCTTCCTCGCCGAAGGAGTGCTGTCTGTTCAACTGCTACAACAACCACACGGTAGCATTCGGAGATTTCCTGGAGATTGCGGCACAGGAAGGTCTTTCCATAAAGCCTGTCACGGACGGGGAGTTTGAAAAAAGCCTGCATGAGGCCATGCTCGATGAGACGAAGCAGGAGGGGATCTCCGGCCTTATCACCACTGTGGGCATGGGCACCAAAAAGGAGAGGATGCTGACTTCCGTGAAGAACGATTATACGATCATGGCCCTGTACCATGAGAACATCTTCTGGCCGATCCTGTCCGAACAGTATCTGAAAATGTTTATAGATTTCCTGGAAGGGTTGGG
>CACZQS010000107.1 GCA_902783325.1 uncultured Lachnospiraceae bacterium | reverse complement strand
TCATAACCCATAAGTGCCGGCTGCTGCGCGATGGTGGCAGTGAGGTCGCCGCTGTCGATCAGCTCGATTGCGGACTGGTTTCCGTCAAAGCCGATGATGGAGATGCCTTCCACACCTGCTGCGCTGATCGCATTCAGAGCGCCGATGGCTGTGTCATCATTGTGGCAGAGAACGAGGTTGATGCCGTCCGGATACGCATTCAGCATATCTTCCATGACCTTGGTCGCGCCGTCGGTGGTATTGTTGCCGGACATCTCGGCTACCGGCTCAAGTCCCGCTTCCTCGAGGGCCTTCTCATAGCCGCTCTTGCGGAGGTTGGAAGTATTGTCACCTTCCTGGCCATAGATGATCAGAGCCTTTGTGTCGTCTCCGTTGATCTCGACACCGTACTTTCCGCCGTTATATGCAGCTTCTTCGTTTGATGTGCCGACAAAAGAAACCTTGTCACTGTAGTCACAGTTTGTATCGCAGAAAATCACCTTGCCCTGATATCCTGTGCTCTCGATCGCGCCGATCACTGCGTCGCCGTCAAGCGGGGCGATGATGATGGCATCCGGAGCTGCTGCCAGCTGTGTCTCCAGCTGCTGTACCTGCTCGGCGATCTCAGTCTCTGCAGCTGCGCCCTGAACATCGATTGTGATGCCGAGCTCTTCTGCCGCCTGGTCAATGCCGGATTTTACGTTCTGCCAATATTCGCTGGAAAGGGTCTTCAGATTCACTACGATTGTGTAATCGCCCTCTGCCGCCATAGCCGGAACTGCAAGTGCCGCTGTTGTCAAAACGCCTGCCATGATTACTGCTAATTTCTTCATACGTGAGGATCCTCCTTCATAATAAATGTGACACTAACTGTTTGCACAGTTTCTACAATGTTTATTGTAACATCTTAACATTATTGCATCAATAGTGTTTTAAAATAGAATGCTTTATTAATAATAATTGTGCAATTTTGACAGAAATTAAAGTCCTGTATGCTCACGGATATAGGTGCGCCCCTTGATGGCGTACTCAAGCGGATTCGCCTTGGCGGGATCCTGCTCTGCCTCTACCAGCAGCCATCCTTCATAACCGCTTTCGGAGAGCACTTTGAAGATCGGATCGAAATCCACATCTCCGTCGCCGGGCACTGTAAAGGCGCCTTCACGCACAGCCTTCAGGAAGCTCCAGTTCTCTTCGCGCACTTTTTTCACGACGGGAAGCCGCATATCCTTGAGGTGAACGTGGCCGACGCGGCTCGCGTATTTCTTCAGCATGGCCAGCGGATCCTCGCCCGCAAAGGTGAAGTGGCCCGTGTCATAGCACAGGAACACAAGATCCGGATCCGTGTTCGACATCATGCGGTCCGTCTCCTCGGAGGTCTGGACCACCGTTCCCATATGGTGGTGGAAGCAGAGCTTGAAGCCGCGGTCCTTCGCGATCTGTCCGAGGCGATTGAGGCCCTTGGTAAAGCGGTCCCATTCCTCGTCGTTCATCACGTGCTTGTGTCCGCCGGTAAGAACCGGAGTATCCACCTGCCCCTGAATGGAGTAGCTCTGTTCGCTGACGTTGATGCGGTTGGCACCCACGGCCTCCAGAAAATCCAGATTGGCACTGAAATCCTTCTCCTCTTCCTCCATCGGACGGGTGAGAATAAAGGAAGAATACCATCTGCTCGCGATGCGCATGCCCCTTAAATCCAAAGCCTTTTTCAGCTCGGCAGGATCTTTCGGGTATTTGTTTCCGATCTCGCAGCCCGTGAAGCCTGCCAGCGCCATCTCGCTTACGATCTGCTGGAACGTATTCTCGGCGCCGAGCTCCGGCATGTCGTCGTTGCACCAGCCGATCGGAGCAATGCCTAAATTCACTTTCTCTTTATTGAACATAAAGTGTGATCTCCCTAAAAAATTTCTTTGAAAATAGCGCGGCAAAGCATCTTCAAATAAGCCCGCTTTGCCGCGATGCACCTTTTTGGTCAGGCCTTCAGTTCTTTCACTACTCTCACGATGTGCTCGGGAGTGAGGTCAAACTGCTTGCGGAGATAGTCCTCGGGGCCGACTTCGCCAAACACGTCCTCGACCGCCACGTAACCGAACTTAAGCGGCATGCCGATCAGGGCATCCTCGACGGCGCTCTTTAATCCGCCGATCTTGTTGTGGTTCTCGGCTGTCACGACTGTGCCGGTCTTTTCCGCCCATTCGCGGATGAGGGCTTCGTCCAGCGGCTTCACGGTGATCGGGTCGATCACGGCGGCCTCGATGCCTTCTGCCGCAAGGGTGTTCGCCGCTTCGAGTGCTTCGCGGACCATGATGCCGCTCGCCACGATCAGCGCATCCTTGCCTTCCCTGACAAGAGCGCCCTTGCCGGGAGTAAAGGAAGTGCCGTCCGCGTAGATCTGGTAAGATCCCTTTCTGGGAACGCGGATGTACTTCACGCCCGGCATATCCTTCGCTTTTTTCATGACATCGATCAGCATCGGGATGTCCGTGATGTCAAATACGGTGGCCTCCGGAAGGGCTCTGTACAGCGCCATATCCTCAAAAGGCATATGGGTGCCGCCGTTGAAGGCCGCCGTCACGCCGGGGTCCGTTCCGAAAATGGTGATCGGATTTCCCGCGTAGCCTGCAGCGAGGAATGCCTGGTCAAATGCGCGCCTGGAGGAGAAGGTCCCGAAGGAGTGCGCATACGGCTTCATGCCGGAAGCAGAAAGACCACCGGCGATTCCGATCATATTGGCCTCTGCGATACCGCAGTTGATGTAGCGCTCGCCCTGTCCCTTCGCCGTGCCGCTGCAGCTCATCAGGTCCGCATCCAGCCAGACGACCTTCTCATCTTCTTTCATGAGCGCATCGATGGTCTCGAAGATGGTGGCATTGAACATTCTCGTATCTTTTGTGCCGTTATAAACGATTTCCATATATGCCCCCTCCTTATTCGTTCATAGCTGCCTGTTTTTCGTGCAGCTCCTGAAGCCATGAATCAAATACATCCTGTCCCACATTCATGGAATGGTTCTTCACTGTCTCTTCGACGCCCGTCACGCCTTTGCCCTTAATGGTGTCAAGGATGATCGCGATCGGCTTGTCACCCGGCTTCTTTGTCAGGGCCTCATAGAGCTTCTCGACATTGTGGCCGTCAACCGTCACGGCGTCAAATCCGAAAGCTTCAAACTTCTTCTGCAGGTCGAACGGATCGAGGATATCCTTGACATAGCCGTCAAGCTGCTTCTTGTTCCAGTCGATCAGCCAGACAAGATTGGTGAGCTTTTTGGCCGCCGTAAACATCGCGGCTTCCCAGACCTGACCTTCGTCGCATTCGCCGTCGCCGACGATCAGGAAGGTGCGGCAGTCCCTGCCCTGCAGTTTGTCGCCAAGAGCAAGACCGACGGCTGTGGAAGTTCCCTGGCCGAGTGATCCGGTCGTCATGTCAATACCGGGCGTCTTCTTTCTGTCACAGTGAGAAGGAAGATCCGTTCCCGGCTGGTTTAAGGTCTTGAGCTTCTCGTAAGGGAAATACCCTTTCAGTGCAAGCGTCGCGTAAACACCGGGGCCGGCATGTCCTTTGGAGCAGACCAGCTTGTCCCTGTCCGCCTTCTTCGGGTCGGACGGATCGATATTCATCACGCTGCCGTAAAGAACTGCCAGGGCATCTGCCACGGACAAGCTCCCTCCGATGTGCCCGAATCCCCTGGATTTGATGCATTCCACCGTAGCAATACGGATCTCCAGGGCAAATTTTTCAAGTTCTTTGATTTGTTCTTTTGTCATGTAGTCTTACCTCCTCATGAACTTAGTTAAATCCTTGCCACACCTGATTTTCTTGCAGCTTCCGCAACAGCCTTGGCTACCGCCGGTCCCACTCTCGGGTCAAAGGCCTTCGGGATGATATAATCCGCGTTCAGCTCTTCGTCGGAGATCAGGTTCGCCAGGGCCATGGCCGCGGCCATCTTCATTTCCTCATTGATATCGCTCGCACGGACATCGAAGGTACCGCGGAAGATACCGGGGAAAGCAAGTACGTTATTGATCTGGTTCGGGAAATCGCTGCGGCCCGTGGAAATCACTGCCGCTCCGCCCGCCTTCGCGTCGTCCGGGAAGATTTCGGGAGTCGGGTTCGCACACGCGAAGATGATCGCGTCCTTGTTCATAGTCTTCACCATCTCCGTATTGATGGTACCGGGGCCTGAAACGCCGATAAACACATCGGCACCGACCAGCATATCCCCGATGGATCCGGCTTTCTTCTCAAGGTTTGTGACCTGGGCCATCTCCTCCTTGATCCAGTTGAGACCTTCGCGCCCCTCGTAGATCGCTCCCTTGCGGTCGCACATGATGACGTGCTTGAAACCTGCGGAGAGAAGAAGCTTCACAATGGCGATCGCAGCGGCGCCTGCGCCGGATGTGACGATCTTCACCTCTTCTTTTTTCTTTCCGACTACCTTCAAAGCGTTCAGAAGACCAGCCAGTGTGATG
>CACZQS010000106.1 GCA_902783325.1 uncultured Lachnospiraceae bacterium | reverse complement strand
AGCTGCTACACCTGCCACGGCAATAATCCGGGAAATGCCGGCGCTCTGGAGGTCACGCACACCTACATCAGCGACCGCCTGGGAGACAACATGGCATCGGTCGATCCGGCGGTATTGAGCTGCGGGCAGTGCCACATTGAGTATTACTTCAAGCCGGACAACAAAGCGACCTCGGTCGCTTACACTTCCCTTGAGGAGATGACGCCCTCGGCGATTCTGGAATACTATGATTCCATCGGATTTTCCGACTGGACGCAGGAGAGCACCGGGACGAACCTGCTCAAAGCGCAGCACCCCGAGATGGAGACCTTCCTTCAGGGCAAGCACGGCTCCCTCTTAAACTGCGCGGACTGCCACATGGCCCTGGTACAGGCAGAGGACGGCACCGTCTATCACAGTCACAACTTCGAGAGCCCGCTTGAAAATGAGACGCTCCTGGCCACCTGCACGCAGTGTCATTACGACAAGAACATGACGGCCTATGTCCGCGAGATCCAGGATGAGATCACGGCCCGCGAGACGGAGGTCGGGGAGGAGCTCTCCGCGTTTAAGGATGCGCTCGCGGCGGCCGTTGCAGAAGGAAAGCTCCCCGAAGAGGAGCTGGAAAAACTGCGGAAGCTTCACCGCGAGGCCCAGTGGTATTTTGACTACTGCTATGTGGAGAACTCGGAAGGTGCCCATAACTCCTCCCTTGCGAAGGAATGCCTGAACACGGCCGAGCTCAAGGTCAAAGAAGGAATGGCGATTCTGGCCTGAAGGGAAGAGCCGAAAGCGAGCATAATGACAGGATAAATGATGCCGGGCTGCATCTCGTGATGAGATGCCCCGGTTTTCTATAAATACAGGGATTTTCCTTATCACAGCGAGGTGGAAGAGTTGGATACACTGAAGAAGATCGGCAGATTTATAAGTTCGATGCATTTTGCCATCCTTCTTTTGGTCGTGCTGATCATCGCCTGCGCGGCCGGCAGTTTTATCACGCAGGGCCAGACTTTCGAGTGGTACGCATCCCGGTATTCCGAAAGAGCTGCCGGGGCGATCCTGGCCCTCCGCCTTGATGATGTGTTCCACAGCTGGTACTTTCTTCTGATTGCGGCATTTCTGTGCGTAAACCTGCTGCTCTGCAGCCTCTCTCATCTGCCGTCCGTCTGGAAGAACTGGAAGCGGCTCGGCAGTCCGTCCGGAAAGGGTTCCGTCACGGCGGTGACTGGGGACTGCGATGACCGGTATTTTCATGAAATGGGGTTTCGGAACATCCGCGAACTGCCCGCAGAGGGGGAGAAGCCGCGTATCCGTTTCAGCTCCCGCGGCCGGGCAGGTGTCTTCGGCGCGTGGGTCTGTCACTTAGGAATCCTTCTTCTCATTCTCGGGTTTGGCCTGGGGCAGTCACTGAAGAAGGAATATTCCGTTTACGGCGTGCCGGGGCAGTCGAAAGAGATCGGGAATACCGGCTATATTCTGTCGATCGACGATTTCCGGACCGAGCGGAACGAGGACGGCTCCGTCAGGCAGTATTCTTCGGATCTCACGGTCCGGGATGTTTCCGGCGGGGAAAGCGAATCCGGAAGCGCGGGTGTCAATGAGCCTGCCTCCCTTTTCGGAATGAAGCTGTACCAGAATTCGACCGGATGGGCCGCTTCCGTCCACATCCGGAAGGACGGGGAGGCGCTTCAGGACGAAGTGCTCTGCGCCGGGGAGTTTGCCGCGGTGAAGGACAAGCCGGAGCTGGTCATTTACCTCAATGCGGTGTACCCGGATTATGTGCTTGAGGACGGGAGGCCCGGCACTCTCTCCAATGAGCCGAAGAATCCGGCCTATCTGTATTCCGTCTATTACCAGGGATCCATACTGGGAATGAATGCCCTTATGGAGGATGAGGAGCTCACGATTGACGAGTATACCGTCACGTTCGACCAGCCACAGGAATTCACGCTGATCCAGGTGAAGAGGGATCCCTTTGCGCCGCTGGCGCTGATCGGCGGGCTCGTGACTCTGGCCGGACTGATTCTGGCGCTGTATGTGCAGCCGGCTCAGATGTGGGCAGAGGAAGAACCGGACGGATGCTGGCGCTTCTCGGCTTCCTGCCGGAAGGGCGGCGCCATTTTTGAAGAGCGGTTTAGAGAGGTGTTCGCGGAAGACATAGAAAAGGCATCCGGTGACGGATCAAAAGAAGAAGGCAACAAGGAATGAGACCAAAAGGGATGACAGGAGAGAAGGACAGATGACAGGTACCGGATTGCTGAAGGCTGAAAATGTACTGTTTACGATTACGATGCTGCTTTATTTTGCAGCCATGATTCTTTACTTTATGCTGATCGCGCTGAAGAACGAGCGTCTGGCGGCATTTGCCAAGGGGATCCTTTTCGGCGGCTTTTTGCTGCACACGGCGGCGCTCGTCTTGAGGGGAATCGGGGCCGGGAGACTCCCGATGACGAACCAGTACGAGTTCGCGGCGAGCTTCGCCTGGGGGTTATGCCTCGTCAGCCTCATCTTCATCCAGAAATATCATTTTGACGTGCTGGGGGCTTTTGCGGCTCCGGTGATTTTTCTGGTGATCGGCTACGCCGCGATGCAGAGCAGGGACGTCCATGAGCTGATGCCGGCGCTCCGCAGCAACTGGCTTGGCTTCCATGTGTCCACGGCGATTATCGCTTACGGCTCCTTCGGGGTCTCCTTTGCGATCTCGCTGGTCTTTCTCCTGCGGGACAAAATCTCTGCCGGATCTTTTCTGGATTCCCACATTCCGCCGAAGAACAAGCTTGACATGATCAGCTACCGGGCGGTATCCCTGGGCCTGCTCTTTCTGACCTTCTGCATGATCAGCGGCGCCATCTGGGCGGAGAGAGCCTGGGGCAGCTACTGGTCATGGGATCCCAAGGAGACCTGGTCGCTGATCACGTGGCTGATCTACGCGGTCTATCTCCACCAGCGGCTCCGCAAGGGATGGCGCGGGAAGAGCGCCGCAATCTTCGCGGTAATCGGCTTCATCTGTGTGCT
>CACZQS010000105.1 GCA_902783325.1 uncultured Lachnospiraceae bacterium | reverse complement strand
CCGCGAAAAGACGCTAATTCAGGCGGTTTTCGCGGTATTTGATGGGATGCACTATTGGAAGGATGGAGTGTGGTGAAAATTTGACACTGAAAGAATACATAGAACTCGGCGGGTCAACCGATGTACTCGTGACCGAGCTTGACCGGTTCTTTCTTGATAACAACGAGGAAGAAACTGGCGAGGTTTTACAGCTTTCCTGTTCCAGTCAGCAGGAAACGTACGATGTCCTTGAGATGCTCGCTGCAAATTCGTGTATCGGTCTTGGTTTTTGCCTTGATCAATTCCGCAACAAGGATGACTGGACGGAGATTTACTGCTCAGGCCGTATCCACTTCGGACGAGACCGCGGATATGACGCCGTTGGTCTGTCAGAGATTCTCGAGGAATGTCTTAATCGGTGCTCCATCTCTCCAAAAGACAGCGCGGACATCGATGTTGAGCTGCCGGATTTTTCGGAGCTTATGGAACTGTTTTCATGAATGGAGGCGGCGGATGAAAACAATCTATTATGAACCGGCTGAACTCTGGGATCTGTACAACAAAAACAAAGATGAGCTGGTTACGAAGACAAGAGTGATCGCTGAAAATCCTGATTTCGATGTCATGGTGTTCCTGACAAGCGAACAGCGCGGGAAATTCACTCTCCCGAACATTCTCGTGTGGGAAGATTGCGCGGAAATCTATAACGAATGCGCAGTCGGCGAGGATGATCTGATTTCAACTGCGGAATCCATATACGCCAAATATCTTGATGATGATGCGATTCTGAAAAGGCATTTTGGCGAGGATGACGCCGATGTAGATGAAGATAAGGAAGAAAACGAGCAAGAGCTTGAGATCGACCGCCGCGAAAGCGAACTGTACGATGCAGCGGAGGATTTCCTGTATACCGTAACGGGCGGACAGCTTGAAAAGATCGCCGGTTTCTCCGAAACCGATAAAATCATCGGCGATCTGATCAACCGAACCTGCGAGTGGCTCTCAATGGAGCACGGTATTTCCGTGTTTCGTCCAATGATGCTTGAAGACGAGGACGGAGAGGAATTCTATGATGAATATCCGTACGATCTTCTGACATTCGAAGACTGATATTGCGCTGGAGAAGTATCTTTGCTCCGTCTCCTGTCGCATTCCTGACCGAAAATCACCGGTCAACAGAGCAAGGCCGCCGGGATTTTGCCTCCCTCCCGGCGGATATGCCGGCCTCAGCATCGGCTCACCGGGGAAACCCAAGCGGCTGGCGGGCAGCGTCCTGATTCTTCAGGCGTTGGCAAACGGATGACTATACGAACAAAAGGAGTTCGAGAGTATGGCAAACATCAAGAAGTTCGGGCAGGCAGTCGTGATCACTTCCGCGGCGAAGCTGGAGGAGATCAAGAAGATCGCGAAGTACAACCCCGATGCCCTGGTTCTCAAGAAGGAGAACGAGGAAGGCGTCAAGGAGCCGGTTTTCTGCGTCGGCATCTCCGCCAAGGACCGCTCCGGCAGCGTGGGCACCTACGGCATCGAGTTCGGCAGCGCCGATGAGAACGGCTACGCCCAGGTCACGCTGGACTACACCGGTCCCGATGTCGGCGTGAAGGAGGCTCTTGCCGACAGCCTCGGTCGTCAGATCGTGATGCTGAACGCGCTGGAAGCGACCTTCGGCGACGTGCTCGAGCAGATCGACCGCGATGTCGCGGCGATCATGACCAACATCGAGGTTGGCTGATCCCAGGTTTTCCTAACCCCGGCAAACCGGGCTCTGCGGGATGCTCAGCCCGGTTTCTCATCCCCAAAACAATAAAAAAATCATGAACAAAAGGAGAAACTGCAATGATTAAACTCACCATCGGATCGAACGTTAAGAGAGAGACCAAGATCGTCAGCGCCGATATGACCCTCCGCCAGGCTTTTGAGGAAGCCGGCATCAACTACGCCACCGGCGTCTCCACCCTCGACGGCGCTCCGCTCGGCCCCGGCGACCTGGACAAGACCTTTGCCCAGCACGGCATCGCCGACCGCACCTTCCTCTACTCTATCACCAAGGCGGATAACGCCTGATCTGTCGAATTCCTTTCCCATACTCGGCAGTACACACAGGAGGGGTTTATGACCCCTCCTTTCTATATGGGTGAACGGTATTTCGGCGGTTCGACTCCGTCGGCACCCGATTTTTGACTGCGAAGAGGAGGCTCGTAGTATGTTCAGCAAAATAATCACGCAGACGCCGATGACATCCCCGCCTGCAAACGAATATTTCAGAAACAGGATCACAGGCGAGCTGATAAACGGGGACGT
>CACZQS010000104.1 GCA_902783325.1 uncultured Lachnospiraceae bacterium | reverse complement strand
GAGCAGCTGAAAGAGTGCGAGAAGGACATGATTGAGGGCAAGGGATTCGCGGATACGCTCTATAAGCACAACATTTTCTCCGGCATCTACGCGAAGATGCTCACAATCGGCCAGAAGACCGGATCCATGGATCAGGTGATGAGCGAAGTGGCCGATATGTACCAGGAAGAAATCGATACAAGGCTGAACAACCGTCTGGCCACTTTGGAGCCGCTGCTTGTTGTTCTGATGTCCGTCGCCATCGGGGCCATCCTCCTGTCGGTGATGTTCCCGCTGCTCGGCATCATGAGTTCGATCTGACGAGGTAACCGTGCCATGCGCTTCAATAAAAAGCAGAAAAGAAGCCCGCTTCACGGGTTCCTCGCCTCGGTGCTTCTGTTCGTCGTGATCGTCGCGTTCTTTGTGATCGGGATCTCGGTGGTCGGGAAGGGTACGACGAAGAGGCAGCAGGAAGCATTGGAAAATGCCGTCACCCGCTGCATCACCGAATGCTATGCCGAGGAGGGCCGCTATCCGGAGAGCGTGATCTATCTGATCGAAAATTACGGTCTCCGGTTTAATGAAGACCGCTTCTATGTGGATTACCGCGTGAGCGGGAGCAATGTGCGCCCCGAGTTCACCGTGGTATGTCAGGAGGATGAGTGATGCGAAGGACTACATCCGGACGAAAGCACAATGTGGAATTCCTGTTCCCCATCGTTCTCTTTCTGATTTTCTCGATTGCCGCCATTTCCGTTATATTGTTTGCCGCGGGGGTATACAAGCGGGAAGTGGAGATGGCGCAGGAGCACTATACGACGCGGACGTCTCTTGAATATCTGACGGAGAAGGTCCACCGCTCGGACGCCGAGGGCGCGGTGAGCGTCGGGACTTTCTGCGGTGCGGATGCGCTGATTCTCGAGGATGTGGAATCGGGCGGAAAGTATGTCACGTACATTTACTGCCTGGACGGCTCCCTGAGGGAGCTTTACGCGCTTAAGGGCGCGGATGTGGACGGAGCGGCCGGGACCGCGATTATTCCGTTAAAGGATTTTCAGGCTGAGATGACGGGAGACCATTTCCTCACGCTCAGCTGCACAGACACCGAGGACCGGACGCAGTCCGCGATCACCGCGATCCGGAGCGGAAAGTGAGTATTGTATGGCCATGACGTCAAAAACAAAACGAAACCGCATCTCCTCTTCCAATCTGTTCCTCATGGAACTGATTGTGGCGCTGCTGATCTTTTCGGTCTCCAGCGCGGCCTGTGTGACGGTCTTCATGAAGTCCCACCAGATGAGCGAGCACGCGGCGGCTCTCAGCCGGGCCACCGACGAGGCCGGGTCCGCGGCTGAGCTGATCCGCGGATGCAGCTCGGTCCCTGAGCTCTTCGAGGCGATGGCCGCACAGTATCCGGAAGCAGTCCTCGACTCAGCGGATACGGAGGAGAAAAAATATATCAGCTTCTTTATCTTCCTCGACGAGGACGGAAAGTCCTGCACGGAGGAGAAAGCCGTGGCTCTGGTTGCCGTAGAGGCTTCTTACTCGGATTCGCTGCTGGAAGCGACGCTGATCTGCAGAAAGACTGACGGCAAAGGAGACATGTCCGGAGAAATCCTCGCGGAGATTCCGGTGAAGCACTATATCCCGGAGAATACCAGTCTCCCCGCAAGTAAAGGGGGTGTCTCATAAAGTGAACGAGAAGCAGGAAGTAAGACCGCGCACCTTCGGACTATCACTTCTGATCGTGACTTTCCTGGTGCTCTGTCTCATGACATTTGCCGCGATTTCGATCACGGAAGCCCGGCACGACCTGACGGGTTCCGAGAAGAAATACGCGAAAGTCGTCACATATAACGAGGCCTGCAACACCGCCGAGCTCATGATCGAGGAGTATACGCGCAAAGCGCTCCTCGCCCCGGCGGAGGCGGAGCAGAAGATCGAGTTCTCGGTCCCGGTTGATGAGGCCGACGATCTTCACGTGTCGGCGGAGCTGGAGCGGAATGAGGCGTCCGGACAGCTTCGTTACCGCATCACAAGGTGGCAGGTCACATCAAGGCAGGAATGGGTGCTCGACGACCGGATCGAAGTGCTTCCGGACGGCGAGCTCGGATGGTAGAGTTATGTAAACAGATGTGACAGTGGGGACAGTCCCCGTTCTGCCCCCGATCAAAGATCGGGGGAGCCCGTCGCGGCTCCCCGCGACTTCAAGACTTCTCCGTCAGGAGAAGTTTCCCACGGTCATAATAGTTAACATAACTCACCGCAAGAAGGGTGGATCGTATGACAACAATTGTTGAAATTCTTCAAAAAGCAGTGGCGGAGGGCGCTTCCGACGTATTCATCGTGGCGGGCCTCGGGCTTTCTTTCCGCAGGAACGGTGTCGTCATCCTGGAAGGAGGCACGCGGCTGATGCCGCCCGACACGGAGAAGCTGGTCCAGGAGATCTATGAGCTCGCGGACAACCGCAACATCTCCAGAGTCATGGAGACAGGGGATGATGACTTCTCATTTGCCATCCCTCACCTGTCGAGATTCCGTGTAAGCGCGTACAAGCAGAGAGGCACTTTGTCCGCTGTCATCCGTATTATCACCTTCACGATGCCGAATCCCCGCGAGCTCGGCATCCCGGAATCCATCATCGGCTTCGGAAACCAGTCGAAAGGCATGGTGCTGGTGACCGGCTCCGCCGGCTCCGGCAAATCCACGACTCTCGCGTGCATCATCGACGCGATCAACCGGACGCGCCACACGCACATCATCACACTTGAGGATCCGATCGAATATCTGCACCGGCATGACCAGAGCATCGTGAGCCAGAGGGAGATCGACGTCGACACGGAGAATTACGTCACGGCACTCCGCGCCGCGCTCCGGCAGAGCCCGGACGTCATACTGCTCGGCGAGATGCGCGACTATGAAACCATTTCCGTCGCGATGACCGCAGCTGAGACGGGCCACCTGCTGTTCTCCACGCTGCATACCATCGGCGCGGCGAACACCATCAACCGCATCATCGACGTGTTCCCGGCCGCACAACAGCACCAGATCGCGGTACAGCTGGCCGCCGTCCTGAACGCGGTTGTCTCCCAGCAGCTGGTCCCCACTGTGGACGGCTCCGTGGTTCCGGCCTTCGAGATCATGGTCGTGACCCCCGCGATCCGAAATATGATCCGCGAGAACAAGGTCTACCAGATCGACGGCTTCATCCACTCCTCCGGCTCCACGATGGTCGCGATGGACACCTCGCTCCAGCGCCTCTGCCAGGAAGGCCGCATCTCCAAAGACACCGCCATCACATTCGCCTCCAATCCGGACATGCTGGCGAAGCGGCTGCAGTAAAGAAAAAAAGCGAACAAGAAAAAGGGAAGAGGATGTTTCTGCATCCGCTTCCCTTTTATAATCCTTACTGACGGTTTTTCTTCAGTCCACCTTAATCACCGGCGACCAGTAGCATTTGTCGTAAATGTCCCGGAAGCGGTAGGTGACCTCGATCGGGCCCTGTCCTTCAAAGGAACCATTTCCCAAAGCCAGGCCGTCGGAAACCGTGATCACTCTCCCCACCTTGTAGGCATCGACGAATTTCCCGTCATACGTGTAATAATCCCCGACCGCCTGGATCTCGTCCCCGATTTCCAGCTCCGTGAGATTCTTCGCGACCGTCTCCGTCTCGCCGTTCTTATACACCGTGCGCGCGCCCGCGATATACCCTTCCGGGTGCTCATTGTCAAACTCCACAATCAGCTCTGACCGCACGCCGTTCAGCAGGCAGGGGATCCGGCCGGTAATCAGATAGTTCTCGCCGTCGTCCTCCGTGCTCTCGTGGTAATACGGCACGACGACATTGTCGAGGGTCAGCCAGACCTTATCGGTGTTGGCGACAAGCCTCCCCTGCTCATCAAATCCGTAAATGTTGTCAAGCCCCAAGTCAATATAGCCGCTCCCGTCATCATAGAAGACATTCAGGTCAAGTCCCTCGACCATCTTCCAGTTGCCGTCGGACAGCTTCATTCGGTATGTGCCGTCCGATTCCCGCTCCCACACAAGCTCGGAAGCATCAAAATGGTTCGCGCTGATATACGAGGCGATCTGTTCGTCGCTCATGCTCCTTCCGGAGAAGAAACCGATACTGGAGCTGTCCAGTCCGGAGTAAGACCCCAGGTCTCCGCCGAAGAGCTGGCCGAGGAGCTCCGTCAGCGCATCCGTCTCATACGTGCTCGGCTGCTGCTGGGAGTAGGAGCTTCCAAAGAGGGATCCGAGCAGCGACCCGGAGCTTCCCGAAGCGACCTGTCCGGCGGTCTCCAGCGCCGCAAAATCCTTGATGCACTGCGCATAGCTGGCATCCATGCCGATCTGGCTGTAGGTGTTGACCGCCGTATCCACCTTCGACGTGCTCTGGTACGGGAAATAAATGGAAACGCCGGAAGCTCTCGATATGTAATTGCAGGTGTTGTATTTGATGGCGGACTTCAGCGCCTTCGCCAGTTCCTGCGCCTCGGCCGTTCCGAGATTGTCGCACAGATCCACGAGGTCGATCTGGTCGATCCGGCTGCTCACGGCAAACTCCCGTGTGTGGTTGCGCGCCGTGGAAACCTGATGATAGTCATTGGTCGTGATCATCGTGCTGACGGACTCCGCAAACTTCGACAGCTTTTCCGGAACCGTATACGCGAACTCAGCCAGATCGATAACGGAGAGCGTCGTCTGCTGCCCCGGGCAGCGCCTCGCACAGAAGCGCACGAAGTCATCCGCGATCTGCCGTCCGATCTCGGTCGTCGCCATCGATGTGTCGGAAGCGAGCTTGGTCAGCCACTCGGTATAGTACCAGCCCACACCCGGCTCCGTCTCCTCGGAACCGATCATGTAGTCCGCGTAGCTGTCCAGCATCAGGGCATTCTCGGCGGTCGCCATGAGGCAGGCGTCAAAGCCGATAAAGTCAAATGTCACTCCCCCCGCGCTCAGCGCCTGATTAATCCCCGCGAGCGTCATCGAGCCGGAGCGCTGGTTCTTCTCGTCGTAGCCGTAGCCGCTCACAGAGCCCGCGCCGTGGTCCCACAGAATCAGCTCGTTGCGGTTTGCCGGATAGTTGGTGCCGCACCATTTGATAAATGACGCCAGCGTGGCAGGATCGGTCATGGACCCCGTACCCGCATTTTCAACGAGGCAGACGAGACCGCCGTTCCGGATCTGGTAGATCTGGTTGGCTTTATTGCTGATCACGCTGTTCTTCCATTTCTGGCAGCCGCCGGTGTAGACGATCAGGTTGAGATTGCCGAGGTCGGCATTTGCCATTTCCTGCAGGTCGGCGGTCGCCATGCCGCTCCGGGACTCAAGATCCGTGCCGCACATGTAGACCATGATGGTCACCGTGTCGCGTCCGCTTCCGAGAATCTTCGTCCGCTTCTGTCTGGAGCCGGTCGCGGCAGCCGCGTTGACAGCATTGTTCTCTCCGTCTTCTCCCGTCAGGCTTTCACCCGCGGTCTCCGCCGTGACTTCCCCTACGGTACCGGTGCTGGACGAATATGTGGACGGATCTCCGCCGAAGAGCGAGTTGATGTAGGAAGCGACGCCGGAAGAACCGGAGGATCCCCCGCCGGTCTGATTGGATGATGAACCCGCCGCGGATGTGCCGCTGCCCGACGTTCCCGCTGCGGAAGTGCCTGTCCCGGAAGAGCTGCCGCCCGTTGTGGCCGTTGTACTATAGCTGCCCGAGCCGTACGAGCCGCTGGCGGAATGTCCCGTCCCGTAAGTCGCAGACGTGCTGTGCTGGGCTGAACCGCCGCCAAAAAGACCGCTTAAACCCTTGCCGCCAAAGATGACGATGAGCACGACAACGATCAGAATAATCGGGACAATTCCGCACCCGCCTCTTGTCGGGGTGACGCCTTTCCGCCCGCCCCCTCCTCCGGAGGATGCGGGACGTCCGGATCCGGAGGATGCGGAATGTCCGGGTCCGGATACAGGACTTCCCGTCCCGGAGATTGTAGAATGTCCGGATCCGGATACAGGGCGTCCCGTCCCGGAGATTGTGGAATGTCCGGATCCCGATGTGGGTCGTCCGCTTCCGGAAGATGCGGAACGTCCGGGACCGGAAGATGAGGAGCGCCCGGGGCCGGAGGAGGAGCTCCCTCTGCCGGCGTGTCCGTCAGCTGAGCCGACAGGTCCTGTCCCCAGTCCCTGTCCGTGCTTCTCAATCTTCTCGGCCGTCCCGGTTACTTTCCTCTCTCTTCCTCTCGGTTTATTTGTGTCCATAATGAGTTCCCCCTCGTGTCTATGCGATATAAGCATACATATATACATATTTTATCACAAAGACGCAGGAGGGGACAGACGCTTTTGTTGCATCAGAAAAAAGCCAGAAATGCCGGCACCATCAGGATCACCATCACGATCACGAGCATCAGAAGCATGGGGAGCAGCAGCTTCGTGCCTGCCTGTTCACCCAGGATTCTCGCCCGTTTTTTGCGCTCCTCGTACGCCTCCTCTGCTTCCCTGGCCAGGATCAAAGCCATCTCGCTGCCGCCTTTCGTCAGGTTCTGCACGAGCAGAGTGGAAAATGTCCTGTACTGCGGCACTGAGCATCGTTTCCCGAGATTCTCATAGGCCGTCAGCTCAGAGACGCCGTGCTCCATCTCGACCGTGACCCGGGACAGCTCTTCGTAGCCCGGCCGCTTCTCACCTCCGTGATTTAAACCTTCCAGATAATCCTTCCGGATCCGCGCCACCGCTTTTCGAAGGCTCATGCCGGCGGACAGGAGCAGCACCAGCTTGCTCACGATATTCGGGTAGTCGATCAGCATCTGCTCCTCGCGCTTTTCCCTGTCGATCTCTTTCCGCTTGATGACGGAATAGGCATAAAACGCCGCCATGAGAAAACCGAGCAGAAGCAGTGTGATCCCGTCGGAGCTGCCCTGCTTTGACCATACGGCGCGCTTTCCTTCCAATGTCTCCGGCAGGTTCACCTTCCGCTCCGTCTCGTCGTTGTTGCTGCGCACTGCCTCGTCGACAGCGCGGTCCCACCTCTCCGTGTCGCTCATCTCGCGGGGGAAAACTGTGAGATCCCACGTGATCTCCCGCTCCTCATCCTCGAGACGAAGCCGGGCGGTGATGGTCACCTTCTCGCCGGCGGCATTTACCTCATTCCCGATGTACCCGTCCCAATCCAATATCCTCGGGTCGCTCGTATCGTATTCGACGCTGACAGCGGGCTCTCCGACGGAAGACGGAAACGTCAGGTCCCGGGAGATGTGCCCCTGATCCGTTTCTCCGAAAATGGCGCTCTCAAGGCCCCGGGAAGCTTCATCCAGAGCTGCCCGGATTTCTTCCGGACTCAGCTTCCTTGCAGAAAGCGTGAGATCCACGTCTTTCTTGCTCTCTCCTTCGAGCTCCACCTCAAGTCCGGCCGTAGTGTCTCCCTGGCCGTATTCGTTCCGCATGATATAGCCTTTTGAGACGGTGTCGCTGCGGGTTCCCTGCCAGGTCATCAGGGCACCCAGGAGATCCGCCGCAAGGAGAATCATCAGCGCGCGCTGAAGCGTCTCGGCCGACACATAGGTGCCAAGCTGCGGGAACCTCTTCAAAAGAAATACAGCGGATTCCTTAAAAAACCCGCGCGAAGCCGCGAACAGCAAAATAAAGAGAAAAAGGATAATGAGATAGGGAAGATATTGCATAAGGACCTCCATAATCCGGCACGGGGGCAGTCCCCGTCAGGTCATGTCTTCAATGTGCAGCCCGCGGCGCTCAAGCTTCAGTCTTCGGCTTAAGCTTCCTTTCTTCTCCAGCACCTTCGTGCTGTCGTTCCAGAGATAGAGGCTCCTCAGCTTCACCTCATCGCCCTCCATCCCCAGAACCTCCGCAATCTCCAGCACGCGCCGCGACCGGTCCGACAGTCTGCCCAGATGCACGAGAATATCGGCGCCGGATGCGATCTGTCTGCGAATCGCTTCCAACGGAAGAGGGAACGCCATAAGGACCATCGTTTCCAGTCTGGAGAGCATATCGCTGCAGCTGTTCGCGTGGATGGTGCACAGTGACCCGTCATGTCCTGTGTTAAATGCCTGCAGCATGTCCACCGCCTCCCCGGATCTCACCTCGCCGACGATGAT
>CACZQS010000103.1 GCA_902783325.1 uncultured Lachnospiraceae bacterium | reverse complement strand
TGCCGTCGCCGAAGAGGAAGGCATGGTCTGCGGCGGGAGAATGCGCGTGCTGATTACTGAAATAGAAAACAAAATTGACTAAAGTGCGGCAAAGTTTTTTGTGACCCGATCCTTACAACTCCTGTCTCTATAGACAGAGACAAAAAAGTTTACCTCTTCACAAAACGCAAAACAGGAGCGGGGAGGAGCCGGATTTTGTTCTCGGTTCTTATGTCCGAAGGACGTAAGAAGCGAGATTACAAAATCGGGTCCGAGAACAATAAGTCAGCGTACAAAACTTCGTTTTGGGAGGAATGCGGTATGGAAGGTATTACAGTGGAAGCGGCCGTGAAGGCTCTGGTCAGCTACGGCGTAAAGTGCGGTCTTATCATGGAAGAGGAGGCTGTTTTTTCTGCGAACAGCGTCTTTGATGTCCTTGGGATTGAGCCCGGTTCGGACTTTCATGCGGGGCAGAGGGCGGACACGGAGGCGTCTTTGGAGAAGATTCTTGCCGTCCTCCTGGATGATGCCGTATCGAGAGGATTTATCGACGGCGGAATTGCGAGCCGCGACCTCCTTGACACAAAGATCATGGGATGCATCACTCCCCGGCCGGGAGAAGTGATACGGACCTTCCGGGCCCTCATTGATGAGGACCCGAAGAAGGCTACGGATTACTTTTACAAACTCTGCTGCGATTCCGATTATATCCGCCGCTACCGGATCGAGAAGGACCGCAAGTGGGTTGCGCCCACGGAATACGGAGACCTTGACATCACCATCAACCTGTCCAAACCGGAGAAGGATCCGAAAGCGATTGCGGCGGCATTAAACAAGAAACAGGATAACTACCCGAAGTGCCTGCTGTGCCCGGAGAACGAGGGCTATGCCGGAAGACTGGATCATCCGGCCAGGCAGACGATCCGGCTGATCCCGCTGACACTGGGAGGGGAGAAGTGGTTTTTCCAGTATTCTCCGTATGTCTATTACAATGAGCACTGTATCGTTCTCTCCGGAGAACATGTGCCCATGAAGATCGAGAAGCAGACCTTTGTGCGGCTCATGGATTTTCTGAAGCTGTTCCCGCATTACACGGTCGGATCCAATGCGGATCTCCCCATCGTGGGCGGCTCCATACTCACGCACGAGCACTTCCAGGGCGGCAATTACACCTTCCCGATGGCGAGGGCCGCTGTCAGGGAGAAGATCAGGTTTGAGGGATTCGGGGATGTCGAAGCGGGAATCGTGAAGTGGCCGATGTCCGTGATCCGGCTGGACAGCTCTGATCCGGAGCGCCTGATCGCCCTCGCGGACAGGATTCTGAAAAAATGGAGAAGCTGGTCGGACGAGGCCGCGGATATTTACGCATTTTCCGATCAGGCGGGCTGTCTTGCGGCCGGCGGCGGAGAGGGAACGGTTCCGCATAACACCATCACCCCCATCGCCCGCATGCGCGGCGGTTCATTTGAACTGGATCTGGTCTTAAGAAACAACAGAACAACGAAGGAATATCCGCTCGGCATTTTCCATCCGCATCAGGAGCTGCATCATATCAAGAAAGAGAACATCGGACTCATCGAAGTTATGGGTCTTGCGGTGCTGCCGGCCCGCCTCCTTTCCGAGATGGATGCCCTGAAGAAAGCGATGACGGACGGGACGGACCTTCGCGCTGTCCCGGAGCTCGCCGCCCACGCGGACTGGGCGGAAGAGATCCGGTCAAAGCATCCGGAGCTCACCGGTGAAAATGCCGGCACGATCATCGAGACGGAAATCGGAGTTGTCTTTTCAAAGGTGCTGGAGCACTGCGGAGTCTACAAAGACACTCCTTCCGGCAATGCCGGATTCATGAGGTTTATCGGCGCCGTGAACGAAGGCGCATAAGCGGAAGGCAGGAGGTGACGCACTAAGATGCGAAGCACGACACTTTGCTATATCGAGCAGGACGACAGGTACCTGATGCTGTTCCGGAACAAGAAGAGCCATGACCTGAATGAGGGAAAATGGATCGGAGTCGGAGGCAGGGTCGAAGCCGGAGAGAGTGCAAAGGACTGTATCCTTCGCGAAGTCACGGAGGAAACCGGATTAAAACTCAGGAATCTGAAATTCAGGGGACTGGTGGAATTCCTGAGTGAGAGATGGGAAGATGAGCACATGTATCTTTATACGTCGGATTCCTTCGAGGGTGAAATTCAGGAATGCGATGAGGGCGAGCTCAAATGGATTCCGAAGACTGAAGTATTTCAGCTTCCGCTGTGGGAAGGGGACAGGGTGTTTCTGAACTATCTCCTTGAGGACGAGCCGTTTTTCCATCTGGAACTGAGATATGACAGGAACGATGAACTTCTTTCGGCAAAACGCCTTCCGAATCTCATCCTGGCCTCCGCATCTCCGAGACGCTATGAGCTGCTCTGCCAGATCGGCATGAACCCTGTTGTCTTCGCGAGTGAGATCGAGGAAACGATGGAGGGTGAGACACCCGAGGAGATTGTGAAAAGCCTGTCGAGACAGAAGGCGGAGGATGTGGCCGGACATTTCCGGAACGGAGAGATCGTGATCGGTGCGGATACGGTGGTCGTATCCGGCGGACGGATCCTGGGCAAGCCGGCGACGCACCAGGCGGCGGCGGAGATGATCCGGATGCTGGCCGGAAAGACGCATCAGGTCTATACGGGCGTGACGATCATCCGGTGTGCCGATGAAAAGAGCTCTTTTGAGGCCAGGAAGCGCACATTTGCCGCGAAAACGGATGTCCGCGTGTATCCGATGAGCGAAGAAGAGATCCTCCTTTACGCCGGGAGCGAAGAGCCTATGGATAAGGCGGGGGCTTACGGCATCCAGGGATCCTTCGGAGCGTACGTGGAAGGGATTGACGGAGAGTACGCGAATGTGGTCGGGCTTCCGATCGGCCGGATCTATCAGGAAATGAAACAGATAATCGAGATATAAAAAGGAGCTTAAGTGCGGGATGAAGATACTGGTAGTCTACTATTCGCTGGACGGCAATTCCAGATTTGCAGCCGAATACGCGGCGGGGAAGCTGGGAGCGGACCTGCTGGAGCTGAAGCCTGAAAACGAGCCTCCCAGGAATGCTTTGAAATTCCTTGTCGGCGGAAAATCCGTGATCTTCGGCGAGAAGGCGAGGCTGAACCGCTTCAAGGAGAATCCGGCCGAGTATGACTGCATCGTGCTCGGAAGCCCGGTCTGGGCAGGGCGGGTGACGCCTGCGATCCGCGAGTTCGTGCTGGAGCATCCTTTTGAGGGAAAGAAGGTGGGGATTTTCGCCTGCTCGGCGGGCGGTGACGCGGAACAGATGATTGCGAATCTGCGCGGCCTTCTGGGCGGCAATGAAGTTGTTTCGACTGTCTCGCTTAAGAACCCCTTAAAGCAAAAAGAAGAGTGCCTCGCGCGGCTTGATGAGCTGTGCGAAGCACTCATAAACAACATGAAATCCGACGAAGAAGCCTTATGAGAATTCTTCGGCGAGACGGAGAAGAGCGGCCCGGGATTCTTCGTTCAGGGCGGACTTGATCGTCACGCAGTTCCCGGCGATTTCGAGGTCCTTGCACTCTTCCAGGATGCCGAGGATCACTTTCTTCGCGGTCGGGGCCCAGCTGCCGTTCTCGATGACGGCCACGCGGCGGTTCCGGAAGCCGCGCTCGGTCAGGTGGGAGAGGAAGCTGCGCATATACGGGAAGATGTCCGCGTTGTAGGTCGTGGTGGCCAGGACGAGTCGGTCGAAGCGGAAAGCGGCTTCCACGGCTTCGGCTTCGTCATCGCGCGCCAGGTCGTAGATCTCGGTTTTGACGCCTGCTTTATGAAGCTGTTCCTCGAGGAAGAGGGCAGCTTCTTTTGTGTGCCCGTACACGGATGTGTAGGCGATGGCGACGCCGGTCTTGTCCGGGGCGTAGGTGCTCCATTTCTGATAGAGATCAAAGTATTCACTTAAGTCCCCGCTGAGCACGGGACCGTGGAGAGGGCAGATTGCCGCGATGTCAAGCTCGGATGCTTTTTTCAGGAGGTTCTGTACCTGGACGCCGTATTTGCCGACGATGCCGATATAATAGCGGGCGGCTTCGCATGCCCAGCCTTCCGGGTCCTCCACGTCATTGGCTCCGAATTTGCCGAAGGCATCCGCGCTGAAGAGAACCTTGTCCGCGCTGTCGTATGTAACCATGACCTCCGGCCAGTGAACCATGGGAGCAAAGACGAAGGTGAGGGTATGGCGGCCGAGGCTCAGCGTGTCGCCGGACTTGACGACCTGGCGCGTGTTGGACGGCATCTCCGGATAGAACTGCTCCAGCATGGTGAAGGTCTTCGCATTTCCGACGATCACCGCTTCCGGATATGCCTTCAAAAATGCTTCGATATTGGCGGAGTGGTCAGGCTCCACGTGCTGGACGATGAGATAGTCCGCCTTCCGGCCTTTCAGGGCGTCCGCGACCTTTGCGAGCCATTCCTCCCCGAATTGTCCCCCTACCGAATCCATGACCGCCGTCTTTTCATCCGCGATCACGTATGAATTGTAGGCCATGCCGTTCGGGACGATGTACTGGCCCTCGAACAGATCCAATGAGTGATCATTCACGCCGGCATACAGGATGTCTTTAGATATATACATATGTGGTAACCTCCTCCATTTTTCCTATAAAGCCTTTATATTATACTAGCACATCCCGGCTTTTGCCAGAGGAACTGTCAAAAGGTTTTTTGCGGGATTTTTGCGCCATGCTTTTGTTGACTGCTGTCAGAGGCAGAGCATATAATATAGATGCTTATAAAAGCGTGAAAGTGAGGTGGACGTCAGTTTTGGATAATGATCACGAACGACGATGGTGTTCCGACGCATTGCTGCTGATACTGGCGCCCGGATTTATGCGGCTGTCCGGATGACGGACAGACGGTTTGCTCTTTATGTGCGGGGTGACCGGTTTTTTCCTGCCGTTCTTTTAGAAGAGACAGAAACAGCTTTGCGTGCGGATCGGACTCGCATGGGGGCTGTTTTTCTTATGCCCTCACGG
>CACZQS010000102.1 GCA_902783325.1 uncultured Lachnospiraceae bacterium | reverse complement strand
GGGAAGGCATTTGTCCACAGGGATAAGCTCCACGGCATCCCGGACCAGGGGGCGATCGTGGGAAGCCTGCTCTATAAAGCCTGGATGGAAGCGCTGTAACTGTAAAAAGGATGGATAATTAGTACTTCTAGTATAAGAGAGGATTGAATATGTGGACGAAAGAATTATTCGGCGTAGAGAAACCGATCATCGCGATGTGCCACATGCAGCCGATGCCGGGCGATCCGGCTTACGATACGGACGGCGGCATGGAGAAGGTGCTGGAGCTGGCCAGGCGTGATCTTCTTGCCCTGCAGGAGGGCGGAGTCGACGGCGTGATGTTTTCAAATGAATTCAGCCTGCCTTACCTGACGAAGGTGGAGACGGTCACGGTGGCCTGTATGGCCAGGGTGATCGGAGAACTCAAAAGCGAAATCAAAATCCCGCTCGGCGTCAACTGCCTGTGGGATCCCGTGGCCTCCATCGATCTCGCGGTGGCGGTAGACGCGAAATTCATCCGGGAGATCATTACCGGAGTTTACGCGTCTGACTTCGGTCTGTGGAACACCAATGTGGGAGCGACCGTGCGCCACAAGATGGCGGTATCCGGGAAGAACATAAAAATGCTCTACAACATCGTGCCGGAAGCGGCCAGCTATCTCGGCGGACGGGACATCGAGAGCATCGCGAAAACCACGGAATTCAACAACCATCCGGATGCGCTGTGCGTCTCCGGCCTCACGGCGGGATCCGAGACGGACACGCAGATCCTTATGCGCGTGAAAAATGCCGTGAAGCACACGCCTGTTTTCTGCAACACGGGATGCAACAAGGACAATATCAGGAGACAGCTTCAGTATTCGGACGGCGCGGTCTGCGCGACGACGTTCAAGGTCGACGGCATTTTCGAAAATCCCGTCGATGTGAACCGCGTCAGGGAATTCATGAAGGAAGTAAAGGATTTCAGAGCGGGACTGTGAACCATACAAGGGGACAGTCCCCCTGTCAGTTTTTGCAGACGGGAAGGAGCGTGTGATGTCAGAGAAATATGTAGTGGGATTTGATATGGGGACCACCAGTGTCCGGGCCGGCATCTACAGACTGGACGGCCATGAGATCGGCTTTGCGGCGACGGAATATGAGACATTCCACGAGCATCCGGGCTGGGCGGAGCAGAAGCCCGCGGACTGGTGGAACGGCCTGAAAAAGAGTATGAAGGCCGCCATGGAGATGGCAGGTGTCAGTAAGGAAGACATCATCGCCATCGGTTATGACGTGACCTGCTGCTCGGTGATGCTTTGCAAAAAAGACGGCACACCGGTCCGCGACTGCCTGATCTGGATGGATGTCCGCTCCGCGAAGGAAGCGGCGGATATCGCGGCGACCGGCGACGAGGCGCTGAAATTCAACAGCTTCGGGAGCGTGTCCGCGGAGTGGATGCCCTGCAAGGCGCTGTGGCTGAAGCGGCACGAGAGGGAAAACTACGACGCGGCGGATGTGGTCTGCGAGTGCACGGACTGGATCACCTATATGCTGACCGGCAAATGGACGATCAGCATGTCCAATATCTCCGCCCGCTGGTATTATGACGCGGAAAACGGAGGCTTCCAGAGATCCCTTTATGAGGCGGTTGACCTCGGAGACGTGCTCGACAAGTTCCCGAAGGAGGTCCATTACCTCGGCGACAATCTGGGTACCCTCAGGAAGGAAGCAGCTGAATTCCTCGGCTTAAGTGAGAATACAATAGTGGCACAGGGCGGGCCGGACGCATTTATCGGATGCTTCGGTCTGGGCGTGATTTCACCCGGCAAGGTGGCGCTGATCACCGGATCGAGCCATCTGATCCTGGGACTGACAGACGTTTACAAGTATTCGAAGAGCGGCATCTTCGGGCCATTTCCCGGAGCGATCCGCGAGGGCTACGGCATGGTGGAGGGCGGCCAGACATCGTCCGGCTCCATCGTCAGCTGGTTCAAGAACAGGTTCTGCGGCGATCTGAAGGATAAGGAGGGCGGCGCTTACGGCGAGCTCAACCGGGAAGCGGCGAAGCTTGCCCCCGGGTCTGACGGTCTTCTGGTGCTCGACTGGTGGCAGGGCAACCGCACGCCTTACACGGACGGGGACATCCGCGGCAATATCTACGGGCTGTCGCTCGCGCACACGCAGGCCCACCTCTTCCGGGCGATCATGGAGGGTGTCGCCTACGGAACGGAGAATGTCTTCCAGTCCTTCCGGGAAGCCGGTTATGAAGTGAACGAGATCTATATGGGAGGCGGCACGACGAACAGCGACCTCTTCATGCAGATCCATGCCGACGTCTCCAATGTCGTCGTGAATGTGCCGGAGGACCCGCAGTCCTGCGCGCTCGGGAGCGCGATTCTCGCGACGATCGCAGCCGGCATCTACGGCAGCTTCGAGGAGGCGGTGGAGCACATGGTGCGCTACAGCAAGACAGTGGAACCGAACCTGGAAAACCACAGGATCTATCAGAAGTATTTCGCGCAGTACCGCAAGGCCTACGACACCTTCGGGCAGTGGATGCGGGACACCAGCGCGCTGATTAAGTGAGACTTAAGTTATGTTAACAAATATGACAATGGGGACAGTCCCCATTGTCATAATAGTTGACATAACATCGTGATAAAGGCGGATAAGATGAGCTACAGATATTCACTTGGGATGTATGAAAAGGCGCTTCCGGATGACGTGCCGCTCGGCGAGAAGATGCACGCCGCGAGGAAGTGCGGCTTCGATCACCTGGAGTTCTGCGTGGATCTGAACGAGGAGAGGGCTGCGAGGCTGGACTGGTCTTCCGATGAGCGCGAAAAATGGCGCCGCCTCTCCGCGGAGATGGGAGTGCCGTTTACGACCTTCTCGCTCAGCCTCCTCAGAAAGACGCCGCTCGGCCTGCTGGACCGCGAGAAGAATGAAGAGGCCTTCCGCGTAATCGACAAGGGCTGCCGGCTCGCTGTGGATCTGGGCAGCCGCGTCATGCTGGTAAACGGGTATGATGTCTATGAAGAGCCGTCGACCCCGGAAACGAGGGCGCGCTTCTTTGAGAACCTGCCGAAAGCAGTCAGCATCTGTGCGTATTACGGTGTCATCCTCGGCATTGAAAATGCCGAGATGCCTTTCTGCAGGACAATCACCGATGCGGTGGAGCTGTGCTCCCATGTGCCGTCTCCGTTCTTCCGCGTCTACGGCGATATCGGAAATGAGACAAATGCGTTCGACGGAGACGCCGGCCGTGTTTACGAGGATATGCTGAAAGGAACGGGGTACGTGACATGCCTTCATCTCAAGGATTCGCTGCCGGGCAAGTACCGCTTCCGCGATTACGGGAAGGGACATGTGGACTTCGCCCGCTGCGTGAAGGCGGCCAAGGAGATGGGAGTACATCTCTTTACGGCGGAGATCTTCTGCGACGAGAGCCGGGATTACAACAGGTATGCCGGGGAAGTGGCGGAATTCTTAAGAGGGTATCTGGACGCGTGAAATAATGTGAGGTGGAAATGCCATGAGAGATTTGGACAAGCGCTGGGAGAAGCTGGGGGAGTCGCTGGTAAAGCATTCCCTTAAAGTCCAGCCCGGCGAGAAGGTCATGATCATGATGCTGGAGCTGGAGACCGCGGCACTTGCGGAAGCCGTTTACGGCGAAGTCATCAAGGCCGGCGGTTACTGTCAGATTCAGTACATGAGCGAGGCGATCAAGCACAGGATCCTGAAGTACGGCACCGACGAGCAGATCGGCTGGGTGCCGGAGATCGAAGCATACGGCATGGAGTGGGCTGACTGTTATCTCGGGCTTCGCGGGGCTTTCAACCTGGATGAGTGCTGGGACATTTCTGCCGAAAAGACCGCCCTCTATCAGAAGGCGATGGGCAAGGTCAGCACCCTCAGGTGGAAGAACACCAGATGGGCGCTCGTGCGCGTGCCGAACGAGCATTTCGCGCAGCAGGCCCACGTGAGCTACGACAAGATGATGGACCTTTTCTTCGATGCGTGCACGCTCGACTGGGATGCCTATATGAAGGAGAATCAGAGGATCGCGGACATCCTGGATCGGGGAAACAGCCTCAGGATCGTCGGGGAGAGGACGGACTTCTCATTTGAATTCGGCGGAAACAGATGGACCGTGATGGACAACACGCAGAATATCCCGGACGGCGAGACCTATGTCTCCCCGAAATGGGAGAGCGTCCGGGGCCACATCTATTTTGAGCTTCCGGCGACGCTCGGCGGCAAGGTCATGAACGGCGTGTACCTGGAATTTGAAAACGGGCACGTTGTGAAAGCGGACGCGGAAACGAACGCGGATTTCCTGAATATGATCATCCGCAATAATGAAAATGCCGACCGCGCCGGGGAAGTGGCATTCGGAACGAATCCCTACATAGATATCTGCACGACGGATGTCCTGATCGACGAGAAGATCGGCGGGACGATGCATATGGCCCTCGGCCGGCCTTATGACGGGAGCTATGACTCACCGATCCACTGGGATCTGGTCAAGGACACCAGGAAGAATGCAAAGGTGTACCTCGACGGAACATTGATCTTCGAGGACGGGAAATTCCTAATTTAAGATATCCGGAGGGACTTCATGGTAAAACACAAGATACTGCACTTTGAGACAAAAGGGAAGAAGACGGAGTATATCGAAATCCGGGAAGAGGTGTACCGCCTTGTGGAGGAGAGCGGGATTAAGAACGGGATTGTAAATGTCCAGTCTGCCCACACAACCTGCGCGGTCATCTTTGAGGAAATGGTGCATGACCGCGACATCAAGGGCGACGAATTCCTGCAGGTCGACCTGAACCACGGACTTCAGAAAGTCTTTCCGAAACAGGAGTCCGACGACTACTATTACCGCTATCCGGGGCCGCTCCACCAGGAATTCGGGGACCGGATGGATCCGGACGTACACGAGGACATGCGCACGCTTCTCAACGCCCATTCCCACCTGAGAGCCTCGCTCCTCGGCGCGAGCGAGAGCTTTGCGGTCATCGACGGCGTCGTGCAGACGGGGCAGTGGGGATATATCTATTTCGTGGATTTCGACGATCTGCGCCCGCGCTCGAGAAAGTGCATCCTCACAGTTATCGGCGAGTGAAAATCGGACAGGTTTTCCAACATTAGTAGAAGGAGAGAGTGATTATGCTGGCAGTAAATGCAAAAGAAGTTCTGATGAAAGCGAAGAGCGGCAGATATGCCGTTCCGTCCTGCAACTATGTTGACCTGGACTCCGCGCGAGTCTTATGCCAAACGGCCGAACGCCTTAAGCTTCCGCTGATCCTGGCCTTCGCGGAGCTCCACGACGGCGTGCTTCCTCTTGAAGAGGCGGCCCTGATCGGAAAATATCTGGCACGGAAATATGATGCGCCCATCGTCCTTCACCTGGATCACGGCACCGAGGTGGAATACTGCCTCCGCGCGATCGAGCAGGGCTTTACATCCGTCATGATCGACGCTTCCATGCTCCCCTTCGATGAAAATGTCAGGATCACGAAGGAAGTGGCGGCGGCGGCCCGGAAGGCGGGCGTGCAGCTCGAAGCCGAGATCGGCCATGTCGGATCCAATCTGGAGGAGAGCGACAGCTCGCTCT
>CACZQS010000101.1 GCA_902783325.1 uncultured Lachnospiraceae bacterium | reverse complement strand
TGCACTGCCGATTGGCAGGCATCCATTGCTGTATATGCAGTTCACTAAATCATCTGCTCAGGCAGATAATTAAGTGAACTAGTATATATCTGATTCACACCGGTCGGATGCGAATCCCGTAACCTCATGCCTTCGGCATTCGCTAACGGTATTCAGCTCCTTAAAATCTGTTCATTTGCCGAAAGCCGCGCGCTTTTTGCAGGTCTTTTCTTTATACATGAGCTCGTCCGCCCTTGTCAGAAGATCGTCGAGCGTCTCCCCGGCGGCGGCCGCCGTCAGGTAGTCTCCCACGCTGGCGTGCAGGGGGAAGGGAAGCTCCCCTGAGGAATTGTATTTCTCAAGGCTCTGCTCGATTCTGCCCTTGATATCCGCGTCGCAGGCCTCGGTGATAATCACGAATTCATCGCCGCCGTAGCGCATCTTGAAATCGCTCTTCCGGCAGGAATCCCGGATGACCCTCGAGATCGCGCGGAGCGCCAGATCCCCGGATTCGTGGCCGTGCTCGTCGTTGATCTGCTTCATATTGTCGACGTCAAGGAAGAGCACGCGGATGCGGCTGCCTCTTTCCCGGATATCCGCGAAGAGCTCATTGGCAAATTTCTCATATCCGAAGCGGTTGTAAAGCCCCGTGAGGGGATCCGTCACGGACAGGGCCGTCAGCTTGTCGTTGAGCTTCTCCGTGAGCGTCTTCTGCCTGGTATTCTCGATCGCGAATACGAGCTGGTTGACGACGCTCTCATGCAGATTCATCTCCGTCACGGTCGGCGGCTTCGTCAGAACCATGAAGCCCATCAGCATCCCTTCAAAGAAAAGCGGATAGAAGATGCCGAATCGCTCCTTTTTAAGAAGGGCTGCCTCCGTCAGATTGCCGCGCGAGATCCGCATATACACGTGGGTCCCGTCGTGTCCCATCGCCCCGCCGGCGTATCCCATAAGCACAAGCTTATCGGAAAAATCGCGCATATCGGATTCCGCGGCCGGCCGGCTGTTCCCGTCCTGTCCGAGGATCATGTCGGCATAATAATCGTTCAGGTACAGGTACATGCGGGGGCTTCCGAAGATCCCGCTGTACCGCTCCATCACGTCCAGGATCTCCATCGGGTTCTTCGCCGCGAAGAAGCCCGCCGTCAGCTTGTCCTGCATATAGTAAAATGACTCCAGCCGGCGCTGATGCATATAAAACATCCGCCGTATGGTCAGAAGCTCGCTTGCCGAGTGCAGTCTGCATCCGCAGGATTCCGAAAACACCGGTTCAAACGGCTCGTATAATTTATCCGGCACATCCTTCCCGTCCAGCTTCTTCAGCAGGGCCTCGCAGGCGTTCCGGATGATCTCATTAAAGCGTCTTTGAATTGTGCTGAGCCTCGGATCCGACAGCGACGCGCTGAAGATGTCATCGTACCCCGTCACCAGTACGTCCTGGGGCACGCGGATCCCCGCGTCTTTCAGCACGCCCAGGGCCCCCAGTGCCATCTCGTCATTTGCGGAGACGATCGCGTCCGGAAGGGGAGCCCCGCTTTCCAGATACTCCCGGATCTGTTCGGCGCCCTTCTCGCTCTGCCACTCTCCGACCCGGTATATAATATTCTCCTCGGGAATCCCGTGTTCGCGGCAGGCATCCTCAAACGCTCGTCTTCTCGCGTACGCCTCGCCCTCGTCCCCGTGTTCATAGCCCTTCAGATAGATAAAGGTCTTTGCGCCGTGTACCGTAATCAGGTGCTCGGCCATGTACCTCGATGCCGTGTAGTCATCCGTTCCGATGCACAGACACCCTTCCATCTCCGCGCCGATGGAAATGGCGGGAATTCCGGCTTCGCGGATTCTTCTCCCCAGCTCGCGCAGACAGAAATCGTCCATGATCTGATGGGCCTGGATAATCGCCGCGTCGTAGTTCCGGAAATCCGCAAGGTCATAAATCTTATAGCGGAAGCTGGAATCTTCGCTGTGAAGCGTGAATCCGAAGCAATTGAAAACCTGCACGGAGATGTTCGGATTGGCATTTAAAAAATCCATGAGTGAGCCGAGTGCCACGCTGACCAGCTCCCTGTTCCAGTCCGCTGTAATATAGGCGATCTTTATTCTCTTTTGTTCTTCGATTGGTTCCAAGACTATACTCCCTCCGCTTTCGTCCGGGAAAACATAAGAGGATCTCAATAGTTGCCAAAAAACAAAGTATCAACAGGCATAATTATAGCACATCTGTCGTATTTCGGACAGAACACGCGGCATTTTTGACACAGATGTAGTCCAACTGGTATGATTGGCCTGGAGGACAAACCCTGCAGGTCAATTCCTGCAGGTCTAACGACGGAGGAAAAGTCATGAATACAGGTACGGGAAAGAAGTATCGCATTTCACTTATGCTTTTATTTCTCACAATATGTGTTTTTTTGTGCATGCCCGTTTCCGCTGCCGGGCGGAAGGTCGTTTTAAGCCGCACCCGCGTCACGATTTCATCCGGCGGCAAAACCACGATCAGAGTGAAGGGCACGAACCGGAAGGTCAGCTGGTCTGTCAGCGGGAAAAAGCTGGTGACGGTCAGAGCAAAGGGCACAAAAAAGCAGACCGCCGTCATCACGGCAAAAAAGAACAAGAGCGGTGTCTGCTACGTGACCGCAAAGGCCGGCAAAAAGAAGCTGCGCTGCAGGGTCACCGTCAAGGGGAAGGATACTCAGCCTTCCGTCACTCCGGCTCCGCAGCCCGCGGTGACGGTAAAGGATCCCGACCTGATTGCTGCCGCGAAAACAGCTGTCACTCTCTTTAAGAAAACGGCAGCGGAGGACAAGACGGGAGGGAACCTTCTGATCTCTCCCCACTCCATCATGACGGCGCTTGCACTCGCGGAGCAGGGCGCGGCCGGCCGGACCTTAAGCGAAATGGAGAGCGCATTCAGCGGTCTGTCGGCATCCGGCTTAAGCTCATTCCTTTCGCGGCTTGAGGGGCAGGTCACCAGTTCCCCTGCCGTGACCTATCAGATCGCAAATTCCGTGTGGTACAAAAAGGGAGTCCTTCAGATCAAAGACGCATTCCTCAATACAGTTGCAAAAGAGTTCGGCGCGGAGGTTCACGCGGAGCCATTTGACGAAAGCACCGTCGGCAAAATCAACAGCTGGGTGTCGGAAAAGACGCAGGGAAAGATCCGGCAGATCATCGACCGCCTCGAGCCCTCCACCCTCGCAGTCCTCGCCAACGCCATTTATTTCAAGGGCAACTGGGCGGAGCCGTACGCGGATACGGTGAAGAGGACCTTCACGGATGCGTCCGGCGGCAAAAAAACGGTCAGCATGCTGGAGGGGACGGAGTCGGATTATGTGACGGTGAGCGGCGCGGAGGGCTTCGTGAAATACTACAGCGGCGGGTCGCTGGCATTTCTCGGACTCCTGCCCCCGGCATCGCAGAGCGTCGACGCCTTTGTGCAGAGCCTGGACGGCGAGAGTCTCGTGAACGCCTATGCGAACAGGACCCAACAGGGCGTCCGGGTTCACACAAGGATGCCGGAATTCACTTACGAATATGAGGTCACTCTGAATGACATCCTCTCGAAGATGGGGATGGTTTCCGCCTTCACGGACGCCGCGGATTTCTCGCGGATGGCGGACACTCCCACGAAGATCGATGCAGTCCTGCACAAGACCTACATCAAGCTGGACAAGAAGGGCACCGAGGCGGCCGCCGTCACGGCCGTCGTGTCAAAGGCCTCCTGCATGCCGCCCTCTCCGATCATCGAAAAGTGGGTCTATCTGGACAGGCCTTTTGTCTACGCCATCGTGGATACCAATTCCGGGATGCCGCTCTTTCTCGGGGTGGTAAAAGAAGTGAAATGAAGTAAATGACTGAAAAGTAAAGGGCAGCGGATTCCCCGCTGCCCTTATTGTTTTGCACGTATTTCGGAGATCAGATGTCTCCCGCAATATCAAGGTTCTCGCCTGTAAGGCCGACCCATGCGCCTGCCGCCGCCTCGGAGGATTCCGGGTGGGCGAGCAGCCACTTGTTGGAGGCCCACAGAAGCTTGTCCTCAAATGCCTTTCCGGCCACTTCCGGCTTCTCGAGATTGGTTCCCTTCGGGAGGACGACCAGTACGCGGAAGCCCTTCGCCGGATCCGTGTGGCAGGGCGCGTAGTGGAGGGACGTGCCATAAACTTCCACAAGCACGCCGGCCGGCGCGCGGAACGCCTTGCACAAAGACGTATCCAGCTTGCCGTCTTTGATCTGCCCTTCTTTGGCAAGGATGAGTACAAAGTCCTCCGTCCCGAGGTTGAACTCGCTGTCGCGGTGATACTCGAGGCAGTTGAGTTTGGTGTTGTGTCCGTTGCAGAAGCCGAACTGGGCGGGCAGTCCGCCGTACAGCGCGGGAGCGATCTCCTTCGCCGCGTCAAGCGACTGGATCGCCGGCTCCTCCGCCACATAGATCACATCATCCGGAAGAGGTGTCTTCGATGCGAGCGCATCAAGGATCGGCTTCACATCATACCCTTCCATTACTTTCCCATAATCCGCAAATTCCGGATCATAGATACTATAGATCTTCATACGAATCGCCTCTCTTTACGCCCAGGGGTTCTCTGTCGGATAACGGACGGATGCGGGCTGGTTGTAGCCGATCTCATCCACCGGGACGCCGATGTACTTGAATGTTTCAAAGAGATACTTGCCCCACTTGCCGAAGGCCACTGCGCCGTGATGCGGATAGCCCTTCTCGATGAGGACGTGGCGGTAGAAGCGGCCCATCTCCGGGATCGCGAATACGCCGATGCCGCCGAAGGATCTCGTCGCAACCGGAAGAACCTCGCCTTCAGCGATGTAAGCGCGAAGCTTGCCGTCGGCTGTGCTCTGCAGTCTGTAGAAGGTGATTTCGCCGGGAACGATGTCGCCTTCGAGGGTTCCGTTCGTGACCTCGATCGGCAGCGCGCGCGCCATGATCTTCTGATACTTCATCTCGTGGAACGCAAGCTTCTTTGTGCAGGTATTTCCGCAGTGGAAGCCCATGAATGTATCGGTGTGCTTGTAGTTGAACTTGCCCTTGATATCCTGTTCGTACATCTCCTTCGGGACGGAGTTGTTGATGTCAAGAAGCGTAACGATGTCGTCGGATACGACGGTGCCGATGAACTCGGACAGTGTGCCGTAGATGTCGACTTCGCAGGAGACCGGGATGCCCTGGCCTGTCAGGC
The DNA here is from genome assembly GCA_902783325.1 of uncultured Lachnospiraceae bacterium. GTDB lineage: Bacteria > Bacillota > Clostridia > Lachnospirales > Lachnospiraceae > Chordicoccus. Next base: position 2,929 of record CACZQS010000101.1, on the reverse strand, counting down.
GGCTGTTGACATAGCACGGAACAAATCCGAACATGGTCTGGAATGCGGGCCAGCACTTCGTGGTAACCGTGACATATTCACGATATCCCTTGTGGGCTTCGATCCAGTCTTTCAGCGTCAGCTCATACTGGGCAAGCTTTCCGAGCACTTCCGGCTTCTTGTTGCCTGCGCCGAGCTCCGCTTCCATATCCTTGACGACTTCCGGAATGCGGGCATCGCCTTCATGCTTCAGGAAGGACTCATAGAGATCCAGCTCGGAGTTCTCTTCGATCTCCACGCCGAGATTGTAGAGCTGCTTGATCGGGGCATTGCATGCCAGGAAGTTCATCGGTCTCGGACCGAAGGATATGATCTTCAGGTTCGCAAGTGCGATCACTGCCTTTGCTACCGGAATGAAATCATGGATCATATCCGCGCAGTCACCGGCGTCACCGACCGGATATTCCGGGATGTAAGCCTTGACATTGCGGAGCTGGAGGTTGTAGCTGGCGTTCAGCATGCCGCAGTAAGCGTCGCCGCGGTCATTGCACAGAACAGCATTGTCCTCTTCGGCAGCCGCCACGAACATCTTCGGGCCGTCGAAATGCTTTGCGAGCAGTGTCTCGGAGATCTCGGGACCAAAGTTGCCGAGGAATACGCAAAGCGCATTGCAGCCGGCCTTCTTGATGTCCTCGAGCGCGTTCACCATATCGATCTCGCTCTCGATGATCGTGATCGGACACTCATAGATATCTGCCGCATCATACTTTGCAGCGTAAGCCTTTACAAGCGCTTCTCTTCTTGTCTTGGTAAGAGAAGCAGGGAAGCAGTCGCGGCTCACGCCGACAATACCAATTTTGACCTTCGGGGTGTTATTCATGTTTTCTTCCTCTCCTTGCATAAATTAATTAAAATGAAACACCGGTATTTACAGTTGCATCTTTATTTCTCAACCGGATCCCTTTCGGGGTGTTCGCAGGTACGCCCCTTAAGCAATCCGCCTTGATTCGTACTAGTCAGGTGGTTATTTTTTGGCCGCCGTCTCCCGGCCTTCGTCTGCACTTGCTTCTGTACTGTCTTCTGTACTGTTTTCTGTACTGCCTTCCGCGCTCTCTTCCGCAGACGAAGAAACCTCCTCATCGCTTTCTTCGGCAGTCTCTCCGTCTTCAGCGTCTTCCTCAATCACTACGGCAGAACCTGTCACCGTCTCATTTTCATTCTCGGCGGCCTTCAGCGCCATATACTGTTTATACAGATAATACAGGTAACCGATCCCGGCCGCGATAAACAGGACTCCGAAGAGAATCGCCAGCGGAACGGGAATGCCTCCCTCTCCGCGGTAAACCCCCAGAAGGATATTCACGCCCAGATAGATTATGTATGCCGCCACCAGAGCCAGGAGCAGGATTCTCGTCGAAGTATATCCGTTATTGCCTCCGTTGTCGCCCATCTGCCCTTACCTCACAGTAACTGGAAGGTGTCTTTGAGCGTCGGATAGAGTGTGCGGTAAACCTTCGTGTACCGCTCATCGTATCTTGCCTGAAGCTCCGGATCCGGCTTTACGGTATCCGTCACTTTGATCAGCTGGTCGACAGCCGCCTGGACACTCGGATACTCGTGATTGCCCACTGCCGCCAGGATCGCTCCGCCGTAACCCGGTCCCTGCTCTGTCTCGGGGATCGTGAGCTCGATTCCGAGAACATTTGCGAAAATCTTTTTCCAGACCCGGCTCTTCGCTCCGCCGCCGCAGATCATGGAAGTCTTCACTTCGATGCCGAGAGCTTTGGCGGCCTCCAGAGAATCGCGGATGCCGAACGCGACGCCTTCGAGCACCGCCTGTGTCATGTCCGCGCGGGTCGTATCCATCGTCATGCCGATGAAGCAGGATCTCGCCGCCGGATCATTGTGCGGCGCGCGCTCGCCCATCAGATAGGGAAGATAGAAGACGTGGTTTTTACCGAGCTTATCGTCCGTGATGCCCTCCTGTTCGCCCTTATAGTCCTCCGTGTCGATGATTTCGTCCATCCACCATTTGTTGCAGGACGCCGCCGAGAGCATACAGCCCATCAGGTGCCAGCCGCCGTCCGCGTGGGCAAATGCGTGAAGCGCATTTCCGGAGTCGACGCTGAACTTCTTACTGGAAATGAAAATTGTGCCGGAGGTGCCAAGTGATACATTGCAGCCCCCTTCGCCTACCACGCCGGTGCCCACGGCCGCCGCCGCGTTGTCGCCCGCGCCGGCCACCACTTTGACGTTCGGGCTTAAGCCAAGCTTCTCCGCCATCTCCGGAAGAAGGTTTCCGACTACTTCATAGCTCTCGAAGAGCTTGGGCATCTGCTCCTCGGTAATATTGCAGATCTCCAGCATCTCTTTGGACCAGCACTTGTGCTCGACATCCAGAAGAAGCATGCCGGAAGCATCCGAATAATCCGTGCAGTGCACACCCGTCAGCACGTAATTGATATAATCCTTGGGGAGCATGATTCTTTTGATCCGGGCGAATTGCTCTTTCTCATGATTCATCATCCAGAGAATCTTCGGAGCCGTAAATCCGGCGAAGGCAATATTGCCGGTCAGCTTCGTCAGCTTCTCTTTTCCGATCACATAGTTCAGGAAATCCGTCTCCTCCTGGGTCCTCCCGTCATTCCACAGAATCGCGGGGCGGATCACGTTGTCATCCTCGTCAAGCACAACGAGACCGTGCATCTGTCCGCCGGCTCCGATTCCGGCCACTTCCTGCGGATCCACGTCTTTTGTCAGCTCGCGGACTCCCTTGACGACAGCCGTTACCCAGTCCTCCGGTTTCTGTTCGGACCAGCCGGGTTTCGGAAAGTAGATGTCGTATTCTTCCGTCACGATATTACGGATCTGTCCCTTCTCATCCATGAGCAGAAGCTTGACCGCCGATGTTCCCAGATCAATTCCAATGTAGAGCATATTCTCCCTCCTC
>CACZQS010000100.1 GCA_902783325.1 uncultured Lachnospiraceae bacterium | reverse complement strand
CAAGGAAATCGGCTGCACCAAACTCCAGGGCTTCTACTACGGCAAGGCGATCTCCTTTGAAGAGCTTCTGGAGCGGAACCGGAAAGGCATTCAGATAGGGTTTGAAAAGACGGATTAATGCACCTTCAAAATTCAAAAAAAAGCGATCCCCACAGTGAGGATCGCTTTTTATATTGTCGTTCCTGTATGCCGCTGATGCGCTTATGCGCTCGCCGCCACGTACTGCTTGATGCGCCCTGCGCCCTCGATCTTCTCATAGCGGCCGCTGCCGTCAAGAAGTACCAGAGTCGGCGCCAGCATCACCTCGTACTTCGAAGCGAGATCCGGCTGCTCCTCCGCGAGAATCTTCTCGTAGGGGAAGCCCGCCTGGTCGAGATAGCGCATCGCGATGCTGCAGTTCGGGCAGGTCCTGGTCGTAATCAGCAGGGCCTCCTTCGGGACAAAGGGAGCGTTCTCATTTGCGGAAGAAACAGCTTTGTCCTCGATCGGTCCCTTGTGGGTGAGATGCGACTTCCCGATATTGTACTCCATGCGCGCCTTGTACTCTTCCGTCTTGCCCGCATTCCAGTTCTGGACCGGTCTGTAATAACCCGTGATGCGGCTGTAGACCTCGGTCTTCCTCCCGCAGTGCGGACATGTAAACTGCTCGCCTTCCAGATAGCCGTGCTCCGCACAGACGGAATAGGTCGGAGAGATCGTGTAGTACGGCAGGCGGTAATTCTCGGCGATCTTCCGCACGAGCTTCGCCGCGGCTTCCCAGGTGGGAAGCTTCTCGCCGAGGAATGCGTGGAACACCGTCCCGGACGTATATCTCGTCTGAAGCTCATCCTGGATGTCAAGAGCGGAGAAGATATCGTCCGTGTACCCGACAGGCAGGTGGGAGCTGTTCGTGTAGTACGGAGCGCCGCCCGGCTCTGCCGCCGTGATAATATCCGGGAACATCTCCACATCATGCTTCGCGAGACGGTAAGCCGTGGATTCCGCAGGCGTCGCCTCAAGGTTATAGAGATCACCGTACTGCTCCTGATAGTCGCTGAGGCGCTCGCGCATATGGTCAAGCACCTGCTTGGCAAAGGTCTGGCACTTCGGATCCGTCATGTCCGCGCGGATCCACTTCGCGTTGAGACCCGCCTCGTTCATGCCGACCAGGCCGATCGTCGAGAAGTGATTGTTCAGGTGTCCTAGATATCTCTTTGTGTAGGGATAAAGCCCCGCGTCCAGAAGCTTCGTGATGACCGTCCGCTTCACTTTGAGGGAGCGGGCCGCAAGATCCATGATGTGGTCCAGCCTCTTGTAGAAGTCCGACTCATTTGCCGCAAGATAAGCGATGCGCGGCATATTGATCGTCACGACGCCGATGGAGCCCGTGCTCTCGCCGGATCCGAAATATCCGCCGGTCTTCTTCCTCAGTTCCCTGAGGTCGAGGCGGAGGCGGCAGCACATCGATCTCACGTCGCTCGGCTGCATATCGGAATTAATATAGTTCGAGAAATAAGGCGTGCCGTACTTGGCCGTCATCTCAAAGAGCATCTTGTTGTTCTCGGTCGGGGACCAGTCAAAATCCCTTGTGATGGAGTAAGTCGGGATCGGATACTGGAAACCTCTCCCGTTCGCGTCGCCTTCAATCATGATCTCGATGAAGGCCTTGTTCACGAGATCCATCTCTTTCTGGCAGTCGCCGTAGGTGAAGTCCATCGTCTCGCCGCCCACCAGCGCCCTGACATCCTTCAGGTCCTGAGGCACTACCCAGTCGAGCGTTATATTGGAAAATGGAGCCTGCGTGCCCCAGCGCGAAGGCGTATTCACCCCGTAGACGAAGGACTGGATGCACTGCTTGACTTCTCCGTAGCTCATGCTGTCCACCTTGACGAAGGGAGCGAGATACGTATCAAATGAGGAGAAGGCCTGCGCGCCCGCCCACTCGTTCTGCATGATGCCGAGGAAATTAACCATCTGGCTGCAGAGCGTGGACAGATGCTTTGCCGGCGCCGACGTGATCTTGCCGGGCACGCCGCCGAGACCCTCTTCGATGAGCTGTTTTAAGCTCCAGCCCGCACAGTAACCGGTCAGCATGCTCAGATCATGGATGTGCATATCGCAGTTGCGGTGCGCATCTCCGGTCTCCTGGTCATACACTTCGCTCAGCCAGTAATTCGCGGTAATCGCGCCGGAATTGGAGAGGATCAGACCGCCTACCGAATAGGTGACCGTCGAATTCTCCTTCACACGCCAGTCGCTGGTCTTCAGATACTTGTCTACCGTATCTTTATAATCAATCAGGGTTCCGCGGGCATTGCGGAGCTTCTCCCTCTGCTTGCGGTAAAGGATATAGGCCTTGGCCACGTTCTCGTATCCGCCCTTGGACAGAACCGCCTCGGCGCTGTCCTGGATGTCTTCCACGGAAACAATATTCTCGACGATCTTCGGCTGGAACTCCGAAGACACTTTAAGCGCCAGGAAGTCGATGATGCTGTCGTTGTAATTCGTCTCCGTCGCATCAAACGCCTTCCTCAGCGCCCCTGTGATTTTGGCAATATCAAACTCCACGACCTGCCCGTCGCGCTTTGCTACCTGGTACATACTCCCTCTCCCCCTTAAGATCCGTTGCTCCTTAAATAGTATTCTATCGAAAACCCCTCTGCCGTATCCTGCTGTCAGCCGACTCCGCGGAGCGCCGCCCCCGGAATCACTTTCTGTACGCAAGCAAGCAGCTGCCGCATCTCGCTGTCCGAATACGCGGCAAGACCCGCAGGAGACAGGATGTTCCCGCTGTCCGTGTACTGCTGCAGATAATACGCATCTGCTCCCTCAATAAACCTCGCGGCTTCCGTGAGGCTCTCCGCGGTATGAATCCCCTTCACGACGGTAGTCCTGAATTCCGAGGACACGCGGCCGGAAAGAAGATAATCCCTGCTGGCCCTGACCGCCTCAAGATCCGCCTCAGGAAGACCGATGGCTCTGTCATACAGAGCCGGCGAATTCTTGATGTCCATCGCCGCATAGTCGATCAGGCCCTTCTCCGCAAGACGGATCAGTTTCTCCGGCTGCGAGCCGTTCGTGTCGATCTTGATCTCATATCCCATCGACCGCACACTTACAAGAAAATCCTCCAGATCCGCCTGGAGCAGCGGTTCTCCTCCGGAGACGACGACGCCGTCCAGAAGACCGGCGCGCTTCTTCAGATACCGGAGTACTTCGTCTGTGTCCAGTTCTTCCTCCGCGCCCTCTGTATTCACGAGAGAGGCGTTGTGGCAGAACGGGCACCGGAAATTGCAGCCCTTTGTGAAAATTGTGCAGGCGACGCGGCCGGGATAATCCAGCAGCGTCATCTTGAGCAGCCCTGATATGTGCATGCGGAGTCCCTTTTTATATACTTTACGTACATCAGCTATGATACTACCAGATCTTGTGCCAGTCAACTCCCTTAATACTACATCCGCCGTTTTCAGACAATAGAAGAGGAATCCGTCCGTTGTTCACAGATCGGATTCCCTGTTCTTTTTGTCTGCATTCTTTTCTACTGAAATGACAAAAATGTGAATATCCCGAAAACGGCGATCAGAACCGCGAGAAACAGAATCTCCGGCAAAAGCCGGTTCTTCAGGAGTCCGAGGCACTCCCGGATGAAGGCGTTCGGCCAGAACCACCATTTGGTCCTGCTTCCCACTCCCTCCGCCTCAAGGCCGGCCAGACCCGCCCAGACACCGCTCCGGAACACATGGTAATTGGTCGTGACATAGGCCGTCTTCACATCCGCCCGGCCGGCACTCTCCCGCTCAATGATCGCTTT